>CAZDTF010000008.1:3467-16342 GCA_964508325.1 uncultured Nitrosopumilaceae archaeon
GGTTTCTCTTCTACTTTCTTCTCTTCTTTCTTTTCTTTTGGTTTCTCTTCTACTTTCTTCTCTTCTTTCTTTTCTTTTGGTTTCTCTTCTACTTTCTTCTCTTCCTCATATTTGGAAATTAGAATATTTCCATCATCATCTTTTGTCAATTTCACTCGTATCTTTCTTGGTGGATGTCGTATTCCTCTTGCCCAGACTAGATGGCTTACGTCTTCTTCAATTTTTACATTTTCGGATTTCATATGACGCCTAGCAAATTCTCTAATCATATTGATTGCTCTCTTAGCTCGTTGGTTGTTTGGAGAAAGCAAAACTTTTCCAAGATTTATCGTATAAACGCGTTCAAGTGATTCTTCAGACAATTATCCAACCCCCACATCCGTCCTACGCCACTGTCTCCTCTTTGGGTTTGCACGTACCTTTCTTTTTGTTCTAACTACAATCCATGTCGGTACGGGCGAACTTTGCTTTAGTTTCTTCATTAATCGTATCTTCCTTGGAGCAGATTTGTGTGCAGCCATAAAAATTTGAGCAACTTGAGCTCTTTTTAAATGAATCCCCAGACTTCAAACAAAACTGACATTAAAAAAATAGTTATAGTAAGCCAGTTTTTGATAGAAGATCTAATATCTGTTTTAGCATTCTTGCAGAAGCTCCCCAAATCAGATGATGTTGGTATTTGAAAGTATACATTTCTTGAATTGATTTGTGAGACGGATCTAGATCTTCCTTTATTGTCTTTAGGAGAGACACAAAGGGAATATGCAATATACTTTCTATTTCTGAGTTTGCAGCAAGTTGCGGTATTTCATCTAAAATGCAAATAAATGGCATTATTGTAAAACCAGAATTCAAAGTGGTCACAGGTTTGATCTGACCAATGATTTGTCCTCTGTGTACATCAAGATTCATTTCTTCTTTTGTTTCTCGAAGAGCTGTAGTTAGTAGATCGTTGTCACCTTGCTTCCATGTTCCCCCTGGAAAAGAGATTTCGCCGGCATGATGATTCATTGATTTTGGCCGCTCTGTCATAATTATCTTAGGTTCTTTTTCACATATCACTATCAATACTGCAGCAAGTTTTGTTTGCCCATCATGCTTTACTGTTGGTGTAATTTTATTAGATAGTGCTTTTTTAAGTAATTCTATTTCCAATTATATTAGTAAGCAATAAATCGTTATTTGGCTTATCGGTAAAGATAGTTTATCTTCAGAAGAATTTGATTTCTATTATAGTGTAAAATATTCTGCTTTAGGATGATGTACTACTATAGCTGCAGTAGACTGATCTGGAATAATTTGACCCGTTTCTGTAAGTGCCATGCCTGATTTTTCAGGTTCCAATAATTTCCAGACCAGATAGTGCTGTGCAACATCTGGACAGCTAGGATATCCCCAACTATATCGCAGTCCCCTTTTAAGTCCAATTCTTAATTCATCCCGTATGCGTTGATTAATCCATTCTGCCATAGCTTCTGCGGTCTCTACAGCAAGACCATGCAAATAATATGCATCAGTATACTTGTCTTCTTTATTCCAATTTTCTACGATATCAGAAACCTTATTTCCAACAGTTACTGCCTGAAATGCAACAATATCATCTTTGCCAAAATAATCCGTTATGCAGAGATGTTTTGCTTTTGTTGATCTTGGGAAATCAAATACTACTTGACCTGTTGGATGATCAACTACAAGTTTTTCGTCTTTGTTATGACATTTGAAATAACCATAAACTGCACGTGACTCAAAAAGTTCTTCATCAAGAATTCTTTTCTTCCATTCTTCAAGTAATTTTTCATGCTCTTTTTCTGATTCTTTTGCGGTATTTCCACGTAGACCCCACGATAAAACAAAAAGAGATTTTTTGTTAAGAAACTTCCAAACTTCTTCCAGAGGAATTTGATTCGCTTCCAGTCTAATTTGTTTATTGATGTGGGGTGTAGCTGGTGCTTGTATTGGTTTTATTCCGCTATGAGGAATTTCTTCAGCATCTATCTTCACGTTGATCGTTTCTTTCCATTTCTCAAGTTTTGCTTGCCATTCTATAAGAAATTGTTCTTTTTCTTTTGAAACTAGCCTATCCATTGTTTTCAGACCCTCAAACATGGTTTTACAGTAAAATGCGCCTGGTTTGTAAATTCCCCCATCTTTTGCAATTCTATTAATGTAATTGGTGTTAATGGCTGCACCCCCACATAGTATTGGGATCTTCATATTGTTTTTTCTTGCATGTTCTACAAAAAATTGCATCTGTTTTGATGTTGAAACTAAAAGTGCAGAAAGTCCTATTGCATCTGCTTTTACTTCAGCAATTTTTTCTAAAAATTTTTGCATTGGAACCTGTTTCCCTAAATCATAAACCGTATATCCGTTATTTTCAAAAATCGTCTTTACCAAATTCTTTCCAATATCGTGAACATCGCCATAAACCGTACCAAGCACAAATTTGCCTTTACTTGTGCCTTCTTTCTTTAGTAGATATTTTTCCAGCTCACCCACTGCCACCTTCATACATTCTGCGGATTTGAGAACAAATGGGAGAATAAGCTCACCTGCACCAAACTTATCACCTACTTCTTTCATAGCAGGAAGTAGATCTTCATTTAGTGTCTGTATTGCAGCGTCGTGGGTAATTTCTTTTGAGGCTTCAATAGTTAAATCACCTTCTTTTTCAATTATTTCGTGTTTTGTGATAATTTTTTCAGAAATTGCCCTGATAACATCATTTTCAATTCCATCTTTTAATCTGTTCACAATTCTAAAATTAGATCGTTTACCATAATTCCAAGATGGATCAATTTCAATTCTTCTCACTGAAGCAGTTATTGTTGATTTTGAACTTTCAAAATAGGCTATAAACTCTGCAAGTGCATTTGGATTTCTATTAAAGATGAGATCTTCTGCAACTTTTCTCTCTTTTTCTCCAATCTCAGAATATGGAATAACATCTTTAGGATTAATTATCACCGTATCAAGGCCTGCCTTGATAGCATGGTACAAAAACACCGCATTGAGTACTTTGCGTGCATTAGGTGCAAGCCCAAAGCTGAGATTACTTAATCCAAGTGTAGTAAACGAATTTGGAAATCGTTTTTTAATTAATGATATTCCTTCTAGTGTGTTTTTTCCGGCATCCTGAAATTCTTCCTCTCCAGTTGCAAGGGTAAAAGTCAGAGCATCAAAAATGAATTGTTCTTCTTGCAGGCCATATTTTTTTCCAGTCTCAAAGAGTAGTTCTGCAGTTTCTAGTTTCTCTTCAGGTTTCTTGGCCATCCCTTTTGGACCAATACACATCGCAATCGCTGGAACACCATACTTTGCCATCAATGGAGCTAATGAATGAAATCTTGTTCCATCTCCTTCCAAATTAATTGAGTTAATTATTGGCTTCCCAGGAATTTGTTCAAGTGCTGCCGCAATCACCTTTGGCTCTGTTGAATCAATAACCAAAGGAGCGTCGATTTCTAAGCTTAGTTGTTTGACAAGTTTATTCATAAACTCTAGTTCATCTGAGCGTTCTGTGGTTGCAACACAAACGTCAAGACAATGTGCACCTTCCTCAACTTGTGCCTTTGCTAAGTTTAGTAATTCATCAAAATTATCATTAAGCACACATTCTTTGGCTTTCTTTGAACCTTGAGTGTTAAGTCTCTCACCTATAATCAGCGGGGGCGGTATTTGTTTTAGTTCAATTGCTTTTAATGCAGAACTTACCCTTTGAATTTTCAACATATTGATTGTAACGTGATTTTTCTAAATACTTAGCGCTTGTTGCCTGTCTTTTGATCAATTATTTTTCTAAGTTGTAATATATGTGAAGGATTAGTGCCACAACACCCACCAATGATTCTAACATTAGAGTATTGTGAGATAAAATCATTTAGTGTTTTTGCCATTTCTTCTGGTGACATCTTGTATACAGCTTTTCCACCTTGGTTCTCTGGCATTCCTGCGTTTGGTACAATTAGTAGCGGTAAATCATTTTGTTCATTTAACCATTGAACGCTAGGATTCATCTCAATTGGTCCAGTAGAACAATTTAATCCAAAAACATCAATTCTCATGTCAGATACTGTTGTATATGCAGCTTGGATGTTGGTTCCAAGTAACATTTTCCCATATTGATCTAACGTTACATTTGCAATAAGCGGAATTTTTTTTCCTATTTTTTCCATCGCCTTGTGAGATGCGTCTATTGCTAGTTTGACTTCCAAAATATCCTGGCTTGTTTCTATTAGTAATGCGTCGACTCCACCCAGTATGAGCCCTTCTGCTTGTAGTTCGTACGACTCTCTAATTTCGTCTAGAGGTTTCTGACCAAGTGATGGATCATTAGAACTTGGCAAAAATCCAGTTGGGCCCATAGTTCCAATTACATATCGCGGTTTGTCAGTAAATTCTTGAGCTACAGATACGGCTAGTTGCGCAATTTTTTTGTTAAATTCTATAGTTTTATCGCCATAACCATATTCTTCAAGTTTGAGCTTATTTGATCCAAATGTGTTTGTTTCAATACAATCAGCGCCTGCTTCCAAGTAGCTTCTATGGATCTTCTTAATCCATTCAGGTCTTGTGAAAGAAAGGCCATCGTTAAAACCATCTTTGCCATCTGGAAAATCTTCTGGTGTTGGGTTAAGCTTTTGGATTTCAGTTCCCATAGCGCCATCAAAAAGTAGAATTTTGTTCATTATTGCCTCACGGAAAGGAATTTTTTGTACCAAGATAAAATTGAGCTAGTTTTAATCAATTTAATTTCTTGCTTTGACAATAGTTTTCAAAGGTTATAATCAGGTACTCAAAAAAACCTTCTATGACGATCACCTATGAAATAAATCCACCAAAAGTCATACATGACACTGTATTATCACAGAAGGAGTTACAGAATTCCGTTGATAAATTAAAATCAAAAGCATTGGCGATAGGCAAAGTTTGCAATAGTATTCACTTGACTGATTCAGTTCTTGGCATTCCTAGAATTTCACCCATTACGACCGGTTTCTTCATTAGAGATTCCAATAACAAAATAAGAATTTCAGCGAGTATCAGAGTTAGAGATCGAAATCTAATCTCTCTTACCCAAACAATTTGTGATGCGATATTACTTGATCTAAATGGTGTCCTTATTCTCAAAGGAGACACCCCACCTCTTGGACCAAAGGATTCTAAACTCATACCAAGTGATATAGTAAAACAATTTAACGTGCAAGGATTTGGAAAGAAAATCGATCTTTATCTTTCATTGTCAAGCAATCCAGATTTTGAAAAAATTCATAAAAAAATAGAAGCTCAACCAAAGGGATTTGTAACTCAAGTTATCAGTTCGGTTGATCAAGTAACAAGAATAGTTGATAAATTAAAACCACAGGGATTTAGAATAATCCCATGCATATTGTTAGCTTCAGAAAAGAATTCAAAATCAGCAGAGATGCTCAAACTTGATTGGTCAAGTTATAGTTACGACGTAGTTGATTTCATAAAAAAAGTACATAAAATTGCAGGCAATGTGTTAATAAGCTCCCCGAATGATTTTACGGGAGCACTAGAGGTCTTGAAGAAGCTGAATTGATTTCCTCCTATACTATTGGAATTTATCCAAGATCAGAGGAACTTATAGAAGCCACTCGTAAAAATCTAGATAATCTCCCATTACTTTACTTGAAAGAAAAAAAAGAATACATTGCATTACAAGAAAAAGCAAAACTTGGTTATGTTTGTGATCCGCTTGTAGATTGGGATGACATTTACAGGCCCTTTTCAAAACTAAAGTCAGTCAAGACTGAAGGATTGAATCGAATATATGAAACAAATACCTTTTACAGAAAACTCTCTTTTAACGGACCGTTAGATAATTCAACTAAAATCATGAAATCAAACTTGGCGATTTCTCTATTACCAAAAAATAGAGCTGCTTGTATTGTAGAGCCATATACATTTGCAGATGCGCATGAGAGCACGATATACAAGAAAAAGGATGAACTTGCAATTGTATTAGCAAAGATACTTAGGAAAGAAGCAGATTCTCTAGTAAAATCTGGTTTTAATTTGATTCAACTTTTAGCACCATCAATTGCATATAATAAAAAAGTAGATTTTGAAATAGTGAAAAAATCTCTTTCAATAATTACCAAGGACCTCAAGGCAAAAACCATTCTTCATCTTTACTTTGGTGATGTATCAAAAAAAATTAAAGACCTTTTAGAAGTTCGTGTCTCTGGTCTTGGATTCGATACAATAACTACTCCACTATCGTCAATAAAGAAACACAGTTTTTCTGGAAAGTCACTTGCCATAGGATTGATAAATTCGTATAATACTAAACTTGAAGATAAAAAAGAATCCATAGCAGAGATTAATCACATAATATCACAAACAAAACCTGAAGAAACATTTGTCACAACAAATTTTGATTTACAATATTTGCCAAAAGATTTTGCACTTAAAAAAATATTAAGGTTAGGTGAAATTGCAAGAGGTACAAAAAATGCATAAGTTTTTTCCAACTCAAGAAATTGGCAGTCTAAAAAAACCAGCATGGTTATTGGAAGTAGTAAAAAATCCAAATATTTCTAATGAAGACAAATCAAAAGCACGTAATGATGCAGCGTTATTAAATATAAAAACACTCGAAGACATTGGTCTTGACATTGTTTATGATGGTGAAGTCAGAAGAGTAGAGATGTATGAAGAACCGATTCGACACATTAAAGGATTTGAGTTTGCTGGTAGAGTAAGATCTTGGGATAATAAATATTACAAAAAGGCAAGAGTCACCAAAGAAGTTGCTTACAAGCAAAATTTTCATGAAGATGAATTCAGATTCATAAAAGAAAATGCCAAACATGATATCAAGATTCCAGTTACTGGGGCATACACATTAGCAGACTGGTCATACAACGAGCACTACGAATCAAAAGAGGAACTGACAATGGCTTTGGCAAAAAATGTAGTAAGACCTCTCATAAAGGATTTGGTAAAAAAAGGAGCAAAAATTATTCAAATTGATGAGCCAGCTGCCACTACACATCCTTCTGAAATGGATACCTTTAGAGATTCAGTAAATGAATCAATAAAGGGAATAAATGCAAAGTTTGTAGTTCATGCATGTTTTTCAGGAAATGAATACACTTCCTTGGCTGCCCAAATGCCTGAAATTAAAGTACAACAATACACCTTAGAATTTGCAAACCGTGACACTTGGGATCTTGGAATTACTGATAAAGAGAGAAAGGGATATCACGTACTCAAGTTATTCAAAGAATATGGTTTCAAAGGCGAGATAGGTATTGGTGTTACTGACGTTCACATAGATAAGATAGAGACACCTAAACTTGTCCGTGACAGAATTATCTATTCTACAAAAGCCCTAGGTGATATTTCCAAGATTTATGTTAATCCTGACTGTGGTCTAAGAACAAGAACAAGAAGTGTAGCGTTTGAAAAATTAAGGACCATGGTAGAAGGAGTCAAGCTAGCAAGAATGGAAATCATCGACTAGATTAAAATTAAAGATAGGCTATTTTGTCTTTTAGATGAATATACTAAGAATTTTAATTCTTTTTGGTGGATTGATTGCAATAGGTTTAGTCTCTTTTCATTACGCTTCCGCAGAGGTGTGGATTCCCGATAATGAATTTGGTGGCTATTTTGATTCAAATGGAACGTATACTATAATTGGGGCAGTCAAAAACACTGAGAACGTTGCGATAGTTCCGACAATTACCATAAACATAAAAGATAATGATGTATTGATTTCTGATTCCTACACTCTATCAATTGTAGATTCTTTAAAAGATATCCCCTTTAAAATAAAAATACCGCAAGTTGAAAATAAAAATCCTGTTCTTGAAAAACCTGATGTGAGCTTTGTTTCCGCAAAACATAACGCTACAAAAATACAAGTGATTTATGATACTACTCTAGTGAAACATGCAGATGGTCATACATCTGGGTTTATCATAAATAATGATACCATTTCTGCATATGATGTCAAAGTTTACGCCGTAATTTATGGCAAAAACGGAAAATTTCTTGATACTGGTAAAAGTATTGAAACTATTATTGAAATGAAACCAGGTGAAAAAAGAGAATTTATGATGTATCCAGACCCCTTGCTTGCTTCAAAAGTAAGTTATTACAGTTGCTTTGCTCTTGGTGAAGATCCTACACAGACAGTAGCAGTCCAACGAGAAGGCAGCGAATTTTATTTCACTTATATTTCATCTGCGTATTTAACAGACGCAAAGTTTGATGCCATAAAAAATTCACTTTCAGTCACTGCCAGAAATCCATGGCCTCAGACAAATTACGTAAATTTCATGTTTCCCTTGCAAGATGACAAGTCAAAATTTTCTGTTTATTTAGATGGTCAGTCAATAGATATATTACAAAGTAAGGATCCAGATGGATATTGGCATGTAGCTTTCAATTTGCCACCACAATCAACTCGCTCGATCTTAGTTTCAGGATTTGGAGGACAGGAGCATGCGTTTTTACCTGAGGGTAATTTTAGAAGTTATTTATTGGTAATAATACCAGCAGTAGCTGTGATTGTTAGTGTTTTCATTTGGAAAAAAAAGACAGAATAGATTCCAATTTTACAATAAGTTGTGAAGAAAAAATGTAATAGATATCTAAGTGTTTTATGGTATTGTTGGTAGATTTTTTTCTTTCAGGGTTTCATCGAGAAGGGTCAAATCGTATATTTTTGACAAATCTGGTTTCTTATCTCCAAGAAACCCTAGATCAAATGCATTATCGGCAGATTTGAAAAGAGATTCTTTTACAGGATCATACGTTATTTCAAGTCGTGAAAATGCATCTTGTAATTCATCGGCAGGAATTGTTTTACCAGAAAATTTCTCTAGTTGTATGTTGAATACCTTTTCTGCTTCGTCTTTATTTTGATTTATCCAAATGGTTTCATCCACATGCGCTGCTAGAAGTTTCTTTATAACATCGGGATGACTCTTCAAATAATCGGTTCTAACTACTATTTGCGATGTGATAAATTTACCATTTGGCCACAAATTTCTCTCGTCCACTAAAATTTTACAATTCGCTTCTTTGAGAAGTTTTCCCCCCCAAGGTTCTGGTATCCATGCACCATCGATTTGTTTCTTTATCATCAAAGCTACAATATCAGCATTATTTGCTGGTATCACTTTCACATTACCTCCATTCTCAGTCGTTTTGTATCCATTTTTTAACAAATAGCTTCGTAAAGCCACGTCTTGCGTATTTCCAAGTTGAGGGGATGCAAACTCCTTTCCAGCAAAATCTGTAGTTGAATTTATTCCGGCATCATTTCTAACAACAAAAATTGCTCCTCCACTTGCTGCACCAGCAATAATTCTAAGATCTTCTCCGTCAGATTTTATATAACCATTAATAGCTGGATTTGATCCCACATATGTGACATCAACCCTATTTGCAAATAATGCCTCAATTGCAGATGGACCAGCATTGAAGACTTGGGTTTCTACTTTGACATCTCCAAGCTCTTTTTGAAAGTCTCCATTTCCTAGACCTATGACTGCCTGTGCATGATTTATGTTTAGGAAATATCCAATTCTCAATGTATCATTGGAACCAGTGTTAACAGCGTGCGATTGTATAGTTCCAGGATTTGAAAGAAAGGAAAGAGATATGACTATTCCAATAATTACTCCTGCAATTCCAAATTTTGCTGCTACATTCATTTGATAAACCCACTAAACCTATCCAATATAACCGAATTCAAATATGCATATTTTGCATATATTAACAGAAATCATCCACGATGTAGAAGTGTCTTTAGTTCTAAAGCCATTCAGAATGAACTGGATGATAGACTTTCTTTCTTGCATCATTCAGACTGTTTCTTTCTATTATAAGGTCTTGATTTTTTAGATCTTCAATTGCACTTTGAACTGTTCTCCTTGGGAGGTAGCTTAAATTAATCAATTCACTTTGTTCAATTGGATGTTTTGTTTTTATGATATAATAGATGAATTTTGCTGCAGGTCCTCCTTCTGGATCTTCACGCAAGTTTACAGGACCAAAAGCTGATTTTGATAATATTCCCCGTCGTTCTGATTCGACAGATACTACAGCTTCCATATTAATTTCAGATAAATTTACACGTTCACCAAATTCTGCGATTAGGGAAAATTGTTGTGATTCTGTAGGAGCTTCAAAGATGAAAGTATTTGGCGGGTATTTGTTAGTAAGCGCCGCTACAGATCCCCATTTTACATTACCATCTTCATCGTATATTCCTACTCCAAATCCCTGATTTGCCTCAAGGATGACTTTTTTTGCCCCCAATTTTATACATTCATCGATTTTTTCCAAGGTAGTTTCAAGATCAAGTTGATGTCTTGGATCTCTTTTGCCAACTTTCCATTGAAGTTCTAAACCAAGTGTTTTTACGGTCTCCCTTATCTTTTTCTTTTTATCAATATTCAAGTCAATTATGTTTTCCCCTACCTCAATTATATCAAATCCTAATTTTGCAGATTCCTTAACAAACCTATCAAATGAATTTTGGATGATGGCATATTCTGTTCCTGAACTCCCTGAGGAAACATGAATGTTAAGATCATGATAAAATTTAATTTTCTTCGTAAGACTAGTTTCTGACGCAAACAGAGAAAGCGCACCATTGATTTTAACAATATCAATAAAAGGAGCAACAAGTTCCCAGTCTTCTCTGCTAGAGCCTTCTAATTTATCAATAACGCAAGTTAATCCTTCCTTCCTCGGTTTTTTTAAATCAATTCTGTTTTTGATAATACCATCAAGCAACTAAGAAAAACTCCAGTCAAGTAATTTTCTAGGAACTAACGATGGTGATCTAAACCCCATTTTCTTCTCACTTTCTCATCAAGTTTAAACATCAAGAGCCTATCAACTAACAATCCTATTGCAAAAATAGTAATCATGCTTGCAATAACTTGTCCCATATCAAGGAATTCTCTTCCAACTGATAAGATGTGTCCTAGTCCAACAATTGACATTAATATTTCTGCTCCAATTATTGCGTGCCATGCAAATGACCAAGCTTGTCTAATTCCAATAATTAACGAAGGAGTAGCAGCTGGTATAGTAACATGTCTGAACAGATATAGTCCCTTAGCACCCATATTTTTTGCGGCATCAAGATAGATTGGTGGTATGTTTCTAATACTGCTATATGTTGAGATCATTATAGAAAAAATTGAACTCATAATAACTACAAACAAGATTCCAAATTCATTGAAACCAATTAACAGAATAGAAAAAGGAACCCATGCGATGCTTGGAAATGATAAAAGACCGGCAGAAAATGAGCTTAGTGTCTTGCCAAATCCTTTGAACTTTATCATGCACAGACCAATAAGTGTCCCAAGAGCAATAGAAATAGAAAATGCTGCCACAAGTCTGGCCATAGTTATGCCAACACTCTCAAGTAAGGAATGATTCCAAATTATCCTAACAAAGGATTCTGTGACCATTGCTGGCGACGGAAGAGAGATTTTGGGCCATATACCTAACATGAATACCAGTTGCCATAGACCAATAAACGCTGCCAGAAATAATGCCGCATTAGCTGCATCATCAAGATTTCCACGTGATGTTTTTTTCTTTGAAATTATTTCACTCATTGATTTTCATCTCCGTTTGGACCTTGTATACAATGGATGGTAGAAATGCCGCGCCAGAAGCGATCAAATTCATATAACAGCGTTATAATGATATGGTTAAATAGTGATCGAATTTTAGCTTAGACTAACTCATTTTATCACGATTGTTACAAAGTAATTTTTGACATTAAGAGAAAATAAAATGAAAAAATTGTTCAGAACATAAAAGATAAATGCGAAAATCTGAACACAGAAAACCTCAATGAAAGGAAAGGCAATTCTAGCTTTCTCTGGTGGTTTAGACACATCTGTTGTTGTAAAATATCTTCAGAAAGAACACAACATGGATGTCATTACTGTCACAGTGGACGTAGGACAAGGAGACGATCAAAAAAAGATTGCTGCAAAAGCAAAGAAGCTTGGAGTTATAGGACATTATAATTTAGATGCACGCGATGAATTTGTAAAAGATTTCATTTTTCCTTCCATAAAGGCAAATGCGCTTTATCAGAAAAAATACTGCCTTGCAACTGCACTTGCTCGACCATTAATTGCACAAAAAGTAGTTGATATTGCAAGAAAAGAAAATGCAAAAGCGCTAGCACATGGATGTACGGGTAAAGGAAACGATCAAGTAAGATTTGATGTTACAATGAGATCAGGGTCTACGCTTCCGATAATTGCTCCAATTAGAGATCTAAATCTTACACGTGATGTTGAATTAAAATTTGCTCAAAAACATGGTATACAAATTGATAAAGAGGCAAAAAAATTCAGTATAGATCAAAACTTGTGGGGACGGGCAATTGAAGGTGGTAGTTTGGAAAATGCATACAAAGAACCTCCTGAAGACGCATTCATTTGGGTAAAGACAAAGAATTTGCCTGATAAGCCACAATATTTGGAGATTGAATTTAAGGAAGGAGTTCCAGTTGCTATAGATGACAAGCACCTAAAGCCTATTGACTTAATACAATATATCAACAAAAAGGCAGGATCTTGTGGTATTGGCATTGTAGATCATATTGAAGATAGAGTTGTAGGAATAAAATCACGTGAAGTTTATGAGACCCCAGCAGCAACTTGTCTCATTGAGGCTCATACAGATCTTGAGAAGATGGTTCTTACAAAATACGAACTCAAGTTCAAGTCAATAGTAGATTCAGAATGGGCGTGGTTGGTCTATTCTGGATTGTGGCAAGATCCACTAAAATCTGATTTAGATATGTTTATCAATGCGACACAAAAGAGAGTTAGCGGAACTGTAAAACT
>CAZDTF010000009.1:0-6850 GCA_964508325.1 uncultured Nitrosopumilaceae archaeon
CAGTCCCTTGTAAGTGACTGGTTGGCACTGGTATCAGTCCACAAGGTATTGAATTGTGTACCTTGAATGGCATTGCCAGTTACAGAGGCTATTCCCCAGATAGTTCCCCATTGACTGGTGTTTGATACACATGTAACATAGTTTATGGATGGTTGCGATGTTTGAATATACATTCCATTTTCGTAAAATTGTGGTATTGTCAATACAGGCAATGTTCTTATCGGTGTTGTTATAATAGAGTGAAATAGCATCGCATTGGTGTCTGCAGTCTCTGCATAAAATCCAGCCCAGTTTCCATTTATTGGTGGTCCCTGCGTTCCACGTGCTGGTGCTGCCTGTGCACCAAGGTGCAGTCCTTGAGTATCTTTGAAAAAGTCATAGGATGCATTTAACAATGGAGCATCGCCGTTATATTTCCAATATCCTGGATTTGCCTGCAGTTGCTGCTGATTTTTGGTCTCATTGTTTAGTGGATCGGATGTAACCAATCCTGATTGAACTTGGCTGATTGAATAAATGGAAACAAGTGGAGTTGAAGTTGAGGTTGTTTCTGTAGCTGGAGATAGATGTGTTGGGTTAATATTTACACTTGGAATCGGAAAAAGATTACCTGGGAAAGGAATTGGACCATTTATGGTAAGAGCCTGTACGGCTGGAGGATTTATCGTTAATGGTGCTAATAGAATAGAAAACAGTAACATGCTACAAAAAATCATGTTATATTTTTTCATACAATTATTGGTTTGATTCAATTCTTATTTGACTATGCATTAAAAGTACTAGAACAATAATTCAAAAAACCAATATAGAAAAAAATTAGATATAAGAATAGGCCTAATGATAAGTGTCAGCAGATAGAAAATATGTCCTAGTTTGTGCCTAAATATAGCTGATTTTCAAAAATGAAACTATTTTTTGCTTTGAAAGTTTTCTTTGCTAATTTGTGTTTTTGTGTAAGTATATCTAATAACATTTCTTCGTAGGCTTTTTGTTGTGATTCTAATTTTTCATATTGCAATTGTATTGCTTCGAGATTGCTCAATTCTTACCTCTTATAGAATAATTTCTTCCCAACTTTATTTGAATTTACATAAAAATTACTATAACAATTGTCTTGAACATTCAGAAACTACACAAAGTGGTTTAGCAATAGGCAAATCTTAATACCATTAGCTTGCTATAGAGGATGCTCTGAGATAGAGTATGACTATTTCTTCTAATACAATGTTCCTTGTTCCTTATAACTAAACAAGAATAAGATAAAATTGGCTATGTTACTGGTACAAAAAGAAACACCAGCTACACTTGGTGATAAAAAAAGATCGATAGTGTTTGAGAATGGTCAACATTGGCTGGATAACACGTTCTTCCGTACGAGTGACTGCCCAGCATCTTCATTGAATATAATCGGTAAACCACTGATTGTATACAACATTGAAAATCTCCTATTAGAACACAAACAAATTGACCACGTAATGTTGCCTGAAGGCTTTTCCCGTACTGCAGATATAATACAAGATAACTTTTCTTTTATTCAAATCAATGAATACAAAGCTGACAGCATATTAACTCAAGATGAATCCGTAATAATGCCGCTCAATTCTGTTGTTATAAGATCAAAGCCTAATAATTACGTCATTCGTTTTTTGGTATATCCTTGGGATGTTTTGAGGGCAATGCGTGATATTTTAGATGCAGAAGTCACAGAAACAATGATTTCAGAGAATACGTCTATTGCAGAATCAGTGATTGTAAAAGGCCCTTGTATCATTGAAGAAGGTGTAGCTGTAGATGATTTTACTAAAATAATAGGTCCCACATACATAGAAAAAAACAGCAGAGTAGGTACCAGTAGCCTTGTTAGAAATTGTATGATAAACAAAGACTCTACCATTGGATTTGGATGCGAAGTTGGCAGGACTTTTTTAATGGGTAAGGACAAAATATCCCATCATAATGTAATTTTAGATAGCATCATTGGATATGATAGCTGGCTTGGAGGTTTTGTAGGAACTACCAACGTGTTACTAAATGAAGAGATGGTCAAGTACAGATTAGGTAACAGATTGGTTTCTACAGGTCTTACACATTTTGGCGCAGTTATAGGACATAGTTGTGCAATAGGAGCAGGAGTAATAATTCTTCCAGGACGTTTTGTTCCTCCAAACTCCATCGTGCAGGCAGGGACCGTATTTTCAAACTCTACTGAAATTTTATCTGCATCAAAACCAGTATCATAATCACAATTGTGGTAGAAAACTATCATTTTTTGTTTGCGTTTTCTTTGTAGGTATCACAAGATCTAGAATAATCATTATTAATTTAATGTGTACGTAATGGATTCATTTTATATAACATTGTACGCCAGAATTTAAGAGAAAGATTGCGCTAAGTAAGTCAGTGTCTGTGATTAATCGCCCACGAGCAAAGGAAATAGCAAGAAGATTTCTTGAACAATATAATGCCCCTGTTACAATCAACTCGGCTCGTTTAGAAGGTACGACGTGGATAATTACAACAGAGATTGGTTTGACAAATAGAGAATCCAGGAAGGTCTTTATAGACTCCACAAACGGTAGAGTCCTAAGTTACACTTATGGACAATCCGCAAATGAGAAAAAATCATAAGGTAAAGACGCCAGATTTATTCATTAGAAAACCATAATCTTATATAACAACCAAAAATCATGCATAACCCAATATTTTTCCAGTATCAGCATCTATTCTGACCTGTTTGATCTGGGTATTAGAGAACCCAAGAAATGTTGTAACTACCCACACGTTATTCTCTAAAACTGCGTTTGCATCGATAACGGTATGATATTGGCCAAGAAATCTTCTTGCTATTTCCTTTGCTTTTTCTGTATCTATTTGTGACATGTTTTCAGTCAAATAATCACGTGTCCTTTCTTCAATGAGATCATATCATCAAGTTCTTTGGATAGATGTAGAAGCTTCATGCCATTTTCTGTCAATATATAAAGGTCTGAGCCTGGTTGACGTTCAATCAATTTATTTTCAATCAAAAATGACATGTATTGAGTTAACTGTGTATAGGACAGATACGCCTTGTACATTATCTTAGTCTTTGTAGCGCCAGTTCTTACAGCATCCAAGATCATAGCCACAATCTCTGTTCTACTACGATACTTCATAACTTTCTTATTTACAAAAGTACTATAAAAAAAATACGACACTTGACTTCATAACATACATACATTTTTTGTATTAATATAATATTACATAAATCAAGATAAACGCATGTGACAACAAATAACAATATTGATACATAGATTTTCTGCGAATTATTTTTATAGGATTTCTTTCAAGTGGGCATAATGAAATATCGTAGCAGAATTGACATAATGGCATTAATCTTAGAATCAGCCAGAGTTGGAATTTCCAAGACAAAGATAATGTATCAAGCATATCTATCTTATGAGCAAGCCAACAACTACTTGCATTTTTTACAGGAAAAGGATTTGTTATATTTTGAAAAAGGGACACGGATATACCGAACAACTGAAACCGGTCTCAAATTTCTAAATGCATCGCATAAATTGGATGAATTGACAGCTGAATAATCATTCGTTTAATATGGCATTGTTGTAGAGTTACGTTTTGATTAGGTTGTAGAATATAATTTAGAAGGAAGGTAAAATTTTTCTTCTTTTTAAATTGACACATCAAAAACTAGAGAACGCACCTGTTTGTGTGATTTTTTCTTGAAATTGATTGGATGCTCAAACTTGATAAACAAATAACCCCTAGTTTCCTTGAATAAACGTGAGATTGTTTGTTTATTTTGGCTTGGAAATTTTTTATCTGGTGCATGCCCAACAGATTGAGATCGCATCATATATTCTATAATAGACTTTGTAGGTTATCCCAGTATGCATAAAAATTACTATAACATTTTTCTGCTGTTTTATCACGAATAAATCATTTGGAAGATTTACAAGCAAATCCATGGATAGATATTCATGAAAGATATTGATTTTATTGATTAAATTGATATAAAAATTTGAAAATAGAATTGATCTACTAGAACAATCTTTCACTAATCTTTTATATTAGAATTTGATATGTGATATTTATGAAGTATCGTAGTAGAACAGAGATTGTGGCTATGATCTTGGATGCTGTAAGAACTGGCGCTACAAAGACTAAGATAATGTACAAGGCGTATCTGTCCTATACACAAGTTAAAGAATACCTAACGTTTTTGCAAGACAACCAGCTAATAGCATACGAGGAAGGCACACAGCTTTACAGAATAAGTGAAAAGGGATACAAATTCATCCATTCCTACAATGAAATTAGTGAACTAGTTTCTCCAACCAATGGAAAAATGTTGAATTTTTAAGTTTTTTTAATTTTTTAAAACATCACTGTGAATTTGTTTTATTATAAAACCATCTTATTTTTTGAATAGAATATTTTTCTAATAAATTTTTAGTGTAAATAATTATTAAAAAATCTTGCAAAGAACTTTAAAACTAGTTCTTTGGTTTGACCGTAATGTTAACTCAAAATCTGTCTGATGGAATAAATTATACAGTATGCTCATCTTGTAATGGAAAACTTGTTTCTGATTTTTACAATGGTGAAAAAATTTGCAGTATGTGCGGAATAGTTGCAACAGACGGTCAGGAAGTATCAGTAATTAATGAAACTGACTTTGCATCAACTGCACCATCAAGCATGACAAATAACGGCGAGTTAACCTCAATTATGATGTATGATATTGGTTTACCAAGTGTTATCAATAACAAAAATGTTGATGTTAATGGAAAACATATTCATCATCTTGAAATTGAGAAGTTAAGAAGATTAAACAATTTAACAATCTCTAGTAATCCAAAAACAAAGAATTTGAATAAAGCAGTTAGAGAGATTCGCAGGATTACAGAGATTATGGGATTTAATACCTTGATTGCTGAGAGAGCGTGTTATATTTACCGTAAAATTCTCAACAAAGGCGCAATCAGAGGTAGATCAATTATCGGAATTGCAAGTGCCACTATTTGGGTGGCGTGCGAAGAAATGCACACCCCATTTTCAATAGACAAAATAGTAGAACTTGCCGGAAATTCAACAAAAAAAGGCATATCTCGCTACTACAAATTCATATTAAGACAACTGCAAATGAATGTTAGAATAATTGGTCCTTCATACAATGTGTCTCAAATTGCCAAAAAATCAGGACTGAGTGTAAAAACAGAAAGAAAAGCGCTAGAAATTTTGGAACAGGTACGAAACGACCCTATACTATCAGGGAAAAAACCTATTTCGTTAGCTGCTGCCGCACTTTACTTGGCATCTTTTCAAACAAAAGAACACGCAACTCAGCTTCGCATCGCAATTGCATCCGAGTTGACAACCATAACCATTCGCAAGAGAAGCATGGAATTATCACAGATATTAAGTCAGGCAAAATCAATATCAAATAAAGTTAATGAAACAAGACCATCAACCAAATTAGCTGGACCTACACAAACTGATAGTGAACTCAAACCGGTGCTAACAGTAAAAAAATGACTATGCATGAATAATAATTTGCAAAGACTTGGTAGCACTAATGTTTACGCATTTGCCAAAATAATAGATTCTACCGTAAATATCTTACAAGAGGAAAAGAAGAGGGGGCGTATTATAGGTGGAAAAATTTACTTGGGATTAATCGAACTAGACGCGCCTCAAAACCTTGTAATTGTCGGTGATCTTCACGGAGATTTACGAACATTTGAGAGTATTCTTCAAGAGATAGACTATGAGAATTTTCTATCAAATTACAAAAACAAAATAATTTTCCTTGGTGACTATGTCGATAGAGGTAGTGATTCTATTGGCGTTTTGTATACCATTTGCTATCTGAAACAAAAATACCCCAGTTCCGTAATACTCATGAGGGGAAACCATGAGGCACATGCGGAGTTTCCGTTTTTGTCACATGACTTGCCATTAAAAATTCGTGAATGTTTTGGAGAGAATTATGAGAAAGTAATACATGCTAAAATATCATCATTATTTGAGTTACTATACCTAGTAACTATAGTACAAGGCAAGTTATTGTTGGTGCATGGGGGATTCCCAACAGAAATTGGAAATAAAGATTTTAAAAAATTAATCGAAACTGCACAACTAGATCGTGCCCACAACAGAACACTGGAAGAATTACTGTGGAATGATCCAAGGGCAAATATACAAAATATGAGGGATTGGGAAATTTCCAGAAGGGCGTATGGTAGACATTTTGGAGCTAACATATCCAAAGAATGGCTTACTGTGACAGAAACCAAAGTCATCGTAAGAGGCCACGAACCGTGTCATGGATTTAAAATTGATCATGACAATAGAGTATTAACATTATTTTCTTGCAAAGAAACATATCCTAAATTTGAAGCAGCATATATTTTCATTTCAAAAAAACAGTTAGAATCGATTCATAGTGCTATGGATCTTGTATGTTATGTTAGAAAACTAGATCAGTTGTAATAAAAATGTAAAAGAGATCTAACCTGTGCTATAGTATGCAGTTAAAACAATATTCTGCGTTGGAGTGATTGTCCTTGACGGGTTTGTACTGCCGTTGCCCCAGTGGCTAAATACATAGTTTTGGTAATTTGCTACATAAACAGTGTATTGAACTCCATACGATACGTTGAAGGGAATTGGAGTATAACCTGTGGCCAAAGTGTTTCCATTGGAAGCATGTAGCTCTGTCCACATACCTGAAAATGCAACCCCAGAGAGGTTAACTGATTTTACAGTAATTGTAACCGTATTTGGGTGAGTTGTAGCAGAAGCAGTGTTTGACGGAGAGCTTGTACCAACTGAATTGATTGCA
>CAZDTF010000009.1:6950-13486 GCA_964508325.1 uncultured Nitrosopumilaceae archaeon
TGATGATGAGATAGCAGTTGCGGTGAGACCTGTTGGTGGCTGTGGCGCAGTAGCTGCACTAGTGGTCGCAGATGATTTTACCTCAATTGCAACATCATCCCAAAGATCACCACTTCCACTTGCAGCCCAGCTACAAGTGACTGGGCCTGCTGACGCTTTAATTGTTGAACTTGATGCACCAGTAATTGCACCTGCCATATTAATATCCCATTCTTGTGTGCAAGTTGGGGTACCAAGTGTTATCCCACCATAGATTGATGGCGAGTCAATAACCCAGCTGTTTGAATTTACCGTGCTTATTGATACTGTAGGGCTGCTAGAAGCGGTATTATAGTTGGTGGCAGTAGTAGGTATTGGATTTGTCTGATCAACTCCAAAGAAGGAGTAAGCACCAACTACAACTGAAGTAGGACCGCTCATTGTTACAACAATGTTTCCTGTACCAGTAGGGTTTTTCAGGAACCAAAATTCAGCATCATTGTTATGGAAGGAGCTTACGGCCCTTGTTAGTTGCACTCCACCAAATGTAATTGAGCTTGCAATCTGATTGTTTGCCTCTAAACCAACGATGAGTACACGGTCATTACCAGTACCAACATTGAAGTTAGAAAATGTGATTTGATATGGAGATGATGATACCGAGGTTGAGGTTGTCTGCATACCGTTTAGGACAATGGCATTTGTTGAGGCACCTGTCAAAGTTGTAGCAGAAGCAGTGTTTGACGGAGAGCTTGTACCAACTGAATTGATTGCAGATATTCTGTAAGTGTAGGTTGTGCTAGAAGTCAGTCCAGTGTTTGAATATGTTGTTGCAGTAGAGCCAGTGTTTGCTACTATAGTAGACCAAGTAGAACCGTTATTTGTAGATCTTTCAATCTCATATCCGGTGATTGCAGAACCACCGTTGTTTGAAGGTGTAGCCCATGAAAGATTGATTTGTGATGATGAGATAGCAGTTGCGGTGAGACCTGTTGGTGGCTGTGGCGCAGTAGCTACGGTGACTGAGCTGGTTGTGGCAAATGCAGTGTTAGATGGAGCACTTGTTCCAACAGAGTTTATTGCAGAAACACGATAAGTGAAAGTTGTACTTGCAGCAAGTCCGGTATTTGAATATGATGTGGACGTAGAACCGGTGCTGGAAACAATAGTGGACCAAGTGGAACCGCCATCAGCTGATCTTTCAATTTTATAACCAGTTATTGCTGTACCTCCGTCGTTGGAAGCAACCCATGTTAGATTGATTTGTGATGATGAAATGGCAGTAGCAGTCAGACTCGTTGGAGGTTGTGGGGTGGTAGGTGAAGAACCAGTGTCAAGCATTGCAACTAGATTGCCAAGATATGAAGGAATAGTATCATATGGGTTAGGTAGATTATCATTTGTAAAGTACACATAACTTACATTTTGTGATACGCTTGTGATGAAGCTCTGACTTGGTAGACTTGCTCCAAATGCAATCATAGACCAGTTGGATTTTGGATAGCTTGTATGCCAGCCTCCTAGAACTGAGATTGATGGCAGACCGGGATTTTCGTAGATGCACATATTATCTACTGTTCCGACATAACTTGACAAAGTATCAGTTCCAGGATTGCCAACTGTCATTGCCATTCCGTGAGACTTGACATAGCTAGTTAGGGTTGAATAATATGATTGAAAGCCATCTGTATTTGCCATCTCATCAAACATGATTCCATTGACATGATACCAGTTGTTGTATGAATTAATTTGAGATTCAAGAGTGCTAGTACTTTTTGAACCATAACCTGTAGCTACATATCCCAAAACTGTAATTCCAGCAGACTGCAAATGCTGGATTCCTGTGACATAGTTTGAGTCAATAGATGAACCAGGACCATCACTGGGATTAATTACAGCTATTATAGGTACGGAAGGATGTGCGTTTTTTACCTGGATAACATTATCAAAGGTACCATCTGTTGGATAAGTGTACAGTGGTATTATGACACCCGTGGAAGCTGCAGCAAATGCTTGATGTGATGTTATTGAAATTGAAACAGCGACTAACAACAAAATTGCGAAAATACCAATGTATGTTCTAGATGATTGTTCTAACAAATTAATCTAGAACAAACTTCTATGTTATAAAAAGCGTGTGCAGGAACAATATGTATGCAAACTACTTTGTAATGTCTAATACAAAATAAGATTAATTAACTAACAAAAAATCATTTTAGAAATTTTATTAACATAAATAATTTTTTAGAATTATATTGCATGTAATAAAAAATTACATACCGTTTTTGATGAAATAGCTAGATCAAAATTTTCTTACCGTTATTTTTTGAAGAAAGCAAGTCAATGATTTGATCACATGAGCGTAAAAATTTGAGTCCTCTCTCAGTTATCTTGTACTGTTTTGTCGGTTTTTCATATTTTATCAGATCATTTTCTTGTAAAAATTCGACGTATTCTTTGACTAGTGTATAAGACAGATACGCCTTGTACATTATCTTAGTCTTTGTAGCTCCTGTTATTACAGCCTGTAGAATCATGGATGCGATCTCTGTTCTGCTACGATACTTCACAATGAAAAATGCACATAATCTGCTAAAAAAATTTGCTAGATTTTCATATAACAAAGTTCTATTTTGAACATGTATTGAAAATTCGAACCTAAAAAAGACCATTTCTATACATAAGAAACTAGAACAATCTACCATAGTATCTTATATGTAAGAATCTTCTAAAAATGAGATCAGATGTCTCAGCAACAAATGTACCGACCAATGCTAAACATTTACGACCTAGTAGACAGGGTACTCGATAAAGGGCTAGTTATAGATGCAAATCTTTCTGTATCGCTGGTAGGCATTGAAATACTTGTCATAAGAGCAAGAATAGTAGTATCAGGCATTGATACATTCCTCAGATATGCATCCGCATTAGGACTAGCAGCCCCACCAGGACTGCCATCAAAATAAGAGAAAGGAGGACAAATAATGGCAATCTGTCTAGTGTGTGGTAAATATGACGAGGTAGACCTAAAAAAAGCCATGAGTAATGGTTGGGTCTTTACACGCTGTCCTGAATGTCAGCGTGGAAACCAATTTGATATTATTGTCACATATCTTTCAAAAACTGTTGGTGAACTATATCTAGAAGGGTTTTGCACCAAACACTGGTTTAAAGAGAGTGGCATTTGTGGCTATTGTAAAATGAAGCGTGAGGGACTAAACGAAAATGTCGCTTAAGACGCTCACTCCAAAACAATTAACGATCATAGATCTAATTGATAGAATTTTGGACAAGGGGGTCGTGATAAATGGCGACATTACAGTCTCGATCGTGGGAGTAGATTTACTTTCTTTAAAAATCAATCTTGTAATTGCTTCACTTGAGACTGCAAAACGATACGGACTTAAGCTTCCTTGGGAAAAATGGGAAAAAGAGATAACCAAGCGCCCAGTGACAAAAAGTATTAGGAGATGATTCTTTTTGGAAAATTTTTCTAAAAATAACAAAACGGAGTTGTTAAGTGTTGAAAAAACAAACATAGACGCCCAAAAACTACAGAAAGGACTAGGAAAGCTTGTGTTAACTCTCGTAGAAATACTTCGCCAGATTCTTGAGAGACAAGCGCAAAGAAGAATCGAGTCCGGAACGCTGACAAGCGAAGAAGTAGAGAGACTAGGACTTGCTTTTATGCAAACCAGACAAAAAATAATAGAGATTTCCAAAGAGTTCGGGTGCAGTGCAGAAGAACTTGATCTTAATGTTGGCTCTCTAATAAAATCTGAAAATGCGTCTTTGGACAAGATTTCAATTGTGGATGTATTTGACAAGTTACTGGCCAAAGGAGTGATGGTTGCAGGTCAGGTAACAATTTCTGTGGCTGATGTGGATTTAATAGCATTAAACCTTCTTGCAACACTTTCTGCACTACCTGCAAAAAACAGCAAACCAGTAAAAACTATCGATATGGTTAGGAATGATTAAGGGAAGATACGTTTATTGCATATTAGAAGGAGAGAAAAAACCAGACATCGGAAATATAGGATTATTTGATGGTCAGGTGTACCCAATAAGCCATAAGGGCATCATTGCAATAGTGAGTGCAATACCATTCAAAGAAATGCATGCAACTGTAGACAATATCATCGCTCACCAGAGAGTTGTGGAAGCGTCAAGAAAGGCCGGTACCACGTTGCCAGTAAGATTTGGGGTAATCATAAAGACAGACGAAGGAGTAAAAAATCTACTTGCAAAGTCACACAAAGATTTTAAATCAAAAATAACTAAATTCAAAGATAAAGATGAATTTGGCCTTAAGGTAATTTTTGACAAAAACAATGGGGAAAAAATCAAGCGTTCAGTGCATCATAACTCTGATGAAATTAAAAAAATAAAGAAAGAAATGTCTAATGTTGGTGATGGCACTGCGTATTTTCTTAAAATGAAGATGGATGAGGCAATTAAAAACGAGTCACTTAAAAAAATGGATAGTATGGTAGGAGAGATCCATAACCAACTTGCAAGCTCAGTTGATGATAATCGCTTACTAAAAACTGACGTAGAACAGGTCATCCTCAATGCTGCCTACTTGGTAAGGAAAGATTATCAAAACCGTTTCAATTTAAAATTGGAAGAACTGCGTGAAAAATACAATAAGGATGGTCTAATGTTCCATCCAAGTGGACCATGGGCACCATATTCGTTTTGTTGAGGTGAGAGCTGATTTTCATAACTTATCTCATAGTAAAATTAACTCTTGATTCGATTTTAAAAGAATGCAATCGTATTGCATCAGAACAAATTTCTCAAGGACAGATACGATTTATAAAATCAAGATTAATGCAATTAAATTTAGACTATGAAAAGGGTCTCATTGATGAGGATACGTACCACAGAAAAGAAGCTGAGGTTTTAAAAGATTTGAACACAGTATTAGAACAGAAGAAGGGGTTTAGTTGAGTTACCCAAAGTTAGTAGACAGAATAATTGAACATGAACATCAGGTAACTAGAATTCAACGCCATATCAAGGAGCAAGTAGAGGCCGTAAAACAGAAAACCTTTGCAGCAAGAGAAGAAATCCTAGAAAAAAGAGGCAAAAAAATTGAACAAGTCAGAGAAAAATTAAAAGAGACTACTAAAGTCATTCAAACCAAGCATGATGTAATAAAGAATAGGCTAAACCAGGAAACAATTCACAGAGAAGCCAACATCAGAGTCAACAGGGGACTAGAAGCGCTTGAAAAATTTATTCAAATTCTAAGAGAGACCAGTCTGGAAGAGGAAATGCTCAAAAAAGCTATCCACGATCCAATAATATTTAGTTCTACCGAATCTGAAGCAAGAAAAATCATAACGTCTGATTTTTTCAAATCTATCCAAAAGCAGCTCATAATGCAAACTGAATTCATCAATATAGCAGCTCATGAGCTGCGCACACCCATCATGCCCATTCTGATAAATGTAGAGTTATTAGAATCTGAGATTGGTGCTGACAGAGAAGAGATCAGAGCTATTACGCGAAACGCAAAAAGACTACAACACCTCACAGAAAACATACTCAGTGTCACTAGAATTGAAAGTAAGACGTTAAAGCTAAACAAGGAGAGGTTTGAACTAAATGACGTGCTTTCAAACGTCATAAGAGATGAGAGCATTCAGATTGAAAATAACAACATCAGTCTACAACATGAAACTATCAAAGACAAGATGTATGTAGAAGCTGATAGAGATAGAATAGCTCAAGTCATTTCCAATCTTCTCCATAATGCAATCAAGTTTACTGATAATGGCACGATTATGGTTACTTCAGAAAGAGTTGCAAATGAAATAATTGTAAGGGTTCAAGATACTGGCCTTGGCATAGATCAGCAAATATTGCCATTTTTGTTTTCAAAGTTTGCAACAAAATCTGATAAAGGAACAGGATTAGGGTTATACATATGTAAAAATATCATAGAGGCACACGGTGGAAAAATATGGGCTGAAAACAATACCGACAAGAAGGGCGCCATATTCTCATTCAGTCTTCCTGAGGCGTGAGTTTTTTCAAAGTTTATTGCGTGATTATATAATCATTTAGTTATCTTTAATAAAATAATTCAAATTTGTTTATAAAATAAATCTGTATTGATGTTCTATAAGATCAGACAGAATTGCATAATGATAGAAATAATGCGTAATACTTTATTACGATAACTTTTTTCGGTTCATGTCAGACTAAATTGAAAATGAGAAATGAGAATTATTCTATGCAACAAACACGAAATAGAAAAGAACTCAGAAGAATAGATTGGCACATAATAAGACGACTTGTCATATCATTATACTATAATAGCAGGATGAAAAAGACGCACATTGCAACCAAATGTAATCTTGGATATGATAAATGTCGGCTTTATTTAGATTGGATGGAAATGATGGAATTAATAAAAAAAGAGTCTGATGAGAATAAATATGAAGTGATAATTTTAACTGATAAAGGTAAGGCGCTGCATAATAGTAAATTTAATGATCCGACTAAACTCAAATGGAATAATAGAAATTGAGCAATGTTATAGA
>CAZDTF010000009.1:13496-15234 GCA_964508325.1 uncultured Nitrosopumilaceae archaeon
TTAATAAAAAAAGAGATCGATGATGATCGATTTGAAGTGATAATTTTAACTGAGAAAGGCAAATCCCTTCACAATAGGAAATTTAGCGATATGGCCAAAGAATCTTAAGTAGAATCACCGTTTGAACAAAGTTATCTAACAATGTTACTTGCCTCTGCGGTGAGAGCGAATTATTAACAGCTATGAGAAAGAAAGGAAATGCCAGACGAATCATGCAGGATATGTGGTGGGATGCTTTCCAACTATTCCTTGTGTTCAGAATGCAGAAAGCCAATTAAAAGAATCTGTTCTACCTGTGGGTCACTATCTGGTGAACAATTTCATTATTTTTGTTTTTATCACATAGAATTCCTGCAGACAAGAAATATGATGAACCGATTTGATTCAATCGAAATGCCAAGCATTTCTTTTCATGATGTGGCTTGAATATACAAATCTTTTATGATGTATTATCATCTGGTCATAAAATTAAATGATTTAGAATTCAAAAAACAGAATACAAACCTAGAACATTATTACAATCAACTTTTATAGCAAGTATGACAAGTTATAAAGTGGTAGGTCAGTGGGTTTCCTACTAGTGCAAATTTAGAATCTAAATGCAAAATAAAAGTTAACTGGATCCCGCTCCCCTGGGCATCCGGTAAAACCCACAACTTATTTTGATGACTAGTTTTGTTCTAAATTAAATTTCGTTCAAAATTTTTATTTTATTATTCCACTTGCATGCATGTACTTGATTGCATTTACAAAGTCGTGTTCAGTTATTCCACCATCTATTACCCACTTAGCTGTCTTTGTAACCCAAGATGGAATATGATTGGCATTAATTCCCATGTCAGAGAGAAGTTTTGAATCTGAAATCATTGTTGAATGGCTAACCCATTGTTTAATGTCAAGTAGCAGATCAGATGAGCTTGCTACTTGCAAATTTAGTGTAACGGGATCGGTGACACTAGATTGGTCACTTGTTCCTAATACAACTTGGGAAATGTTCGAGGCGTTGTTGATTTGATTTTTAAAAATTTGCACTGATGTTTGTTTTCCATCAACTATAATATTGGAAACGCCCCATGCTCCATTCTTATCATCATTCAAGTCTATTGCACGAAAGGTGTAGCTACCTACTTTGAGATTAGGAAAGTATGCTTGGCCCATTATATTAACTTTGGATTCAGAAATTTTGTTTTCATTGTTGTCGTATAATTGTACTACAAAATCCCCATCTGATTTTGAAACTTTTTGAAAAGAAGATTTGTAAACCGTGGCAAGTAATGGGGGATTCTCAGCTGGCCATGGTGTAACGATTTTAATGTTATTTGACCCACCTTGCAAAATTTTGACCGGCTGGTAATTATATGATAGATCCTTTCCTATTGAAATATTGGCAATATAGTAATCATCACTTGAAATAGTAGGCTGTAGCCAAAATCTAATTGTGTCACCCTTATCGTTTGTTATACTAGGGGTCCAATATTCGTACGTGCCATTACTTGATTTCACTAATACTGTTGCATTGTTTATTGGAGTAGTGCCATCATTATAGACAGCGGTGAAAAGTACACTTCCTGGATTAGGTATGATAAGTTCAAGTTTTTGATTAGTCTGTAGATTTGCATAGCCAACACTAGCATACGTGCTGCTTGCATAAACTTCAATTTTGTATTGATATCCAATCGGCAAAGAAACTTTGTATGGATTTGCTGGCATCGAGTCTATTATTTTAAATGGAATATTT
>CAZDTF010000010.1:0-15003 GCA_964508325.1 uncultured Nitrosopumilaceae archaeon
TGATTCTACAAAAAATCTAGGTTGTTTTCAGAACTTTAGTTGGTGAATTACTTGAAGTGTACAGCGAGTCTCCGGCAAAGTGAGCCTGAATATTGTATGATCCTGCAGCAGGTGCAACCAAACCGCTTGCGCTGTACTTGCCAGTAGAATCAGTCACAGCATTTGGAATTACTATTGGGGAGGTTGCTGTAAATGTTACTGTCTTTGATGGCAAGAATAGACCAGTAGTAGAGTCCTTGAGCTTTCCGTCAACAGTGTAAATGCTTCCATGTGGTATTGAGGCTGGAACATTCAGACTCCAAAATACCGTACCGTGAATCAATGTGTTGTATGTGTTTACAGCCGAGTCTGCACCAAGATACTGAGAGTCTCCAGCAAAGTGAGCTTGTACAGTCCATCCTGATAGGACAGAGCTTGGTGAGGCACCACTTGCAGAGAAAGTACCGTCAGAACTGGTTACTACAGACAAGAGGTTAGCTGCTCCTGTTCCGCTAAATGTAATTGTCTTTCCGCCAAGACCAGCTCCACCTGAGGTTATTGTTAGCTTTCCTGATACAGTCACGCTTGTACCCCAAGGCACAGAGGCTGGTGTGATTGCGTTTAGTGTAAGTGTTGTTGGTGATGTTGTAGTGCTTGTGGTTGCAGATGCAGTGTTTGATGGAGAACTTGTTCCTATTGCATTAATTGCAGAGACACGATAAGTGTATGTTGTGCCAGCAGTAAGTCCAGTATCTGGATATGTGGTTCCAGTGGAGCCTGTTGTTGGTACAATGGTAGACCAGGTAGAACCACTGTCAGCTGATCTCTCAATCATGTATCCTGTAATTGTAGAGCCACCGTTGTCCGTTGGTGCAGTCCAGGACAGATTGATTTGTGATGATGAAACTGGATTTGCTAAAAGGTTTGTTGGGTGCGATGGCACGGTTGGTGCTGGCGGTGGTGAAAGATACGGTATCAAGTTGTTTGATAATGGGCTGCCTAGACCTGTGACAAAGTCATATCCCAGAGCTGCGGTACAAATTGAACCACAGTTACCGTTGGTGCCTGATGTAATATCTCTAAAGTAAATATTGTTAAGATTATACGAGGTTCCGCCTGCTGCACTATAGAGATTAGTATTGGCATCAAATGATGATGCAGAAAATGGAGTTGTTCTTTGGCCATTGATGATGGAGATAGCTGCTGCCCATTGTGGTGCACCTACACTAGTTCCACCTACCTGTACCCATCCACCATAACCATAGCTATCATATACCGAAACTCCTGTATTTGGATCTGCATCATATGAAACATCCGGAATTCCTCTACCACTATTTGAATTGAAACCGTTTTGGTAGCTCGGTTTTGATTCATACAAGCTAACTCCTCCACCGCTGCCACTCCACGCAGTCTCACTCTGAACATTTCCAGATCCATCAACATTAAGTGCTGTCCCACCAACGCTTACCACATACGGAGATGCAGCTGGGTATAATACACCACTTCCACTATCCCCTGCTGATGCGGTAAAGCTTATCCCTGCAACATTAAAGTGAGAATCAAAAGTAGAGTCATCAACAGAGTCTCCTCCCCCCCAACTCATTGATACCTGATGAACATTAGGCTGAGTAACAGCATAATCAACAGCACTCAACATGCTGCTGATAAAGGAATTCTTTGCCTCCACAAGAATTATTTTTGCACCTGGGGCAATCGCGTGCGCCCACTCTACATCAAGGGATTCTTCAAGTGCCCAACCTGTGTTGCCTGCTGGTAAACCCTGCGGAGTAGCTTTTGTAAAACATCCATTAGCAGTGGTACAAGATGGTAGACCAAATTGGGTGTCAAATGTATTCAGATCATTTGCGATGTTTGGATCATCATACGCATCAACTATCGCAATTGTCTGTCCACTACCACATGAATTGGTTCCATAACAGGATAGCTTGTCAAAACCGTATGCATGTATTATCTGAGCAGGCGAGAGACCAGTCGGACCTAGAGTACCAGATCTCTTAATGTGGATAGGCGGATGCGCATCCCACTCCTTAGGTTTTTTCATGGCTGATACAGCTGGCATAGCCACCATTGATGTAACTAAGAGTAACACTAAAATCGATAGAATAAATTTACTGACCAACCCACATTCTTGGCGGATTTTTTTACTTAAAAAGATTACTTGAATCTTATAACCGAACTAGTAAAAACTATTCAAAATTGGATAGGTTCAATCATGATACCTTCATTATTCCGCTAGATATCATATATTGAATGCCCTTTACAAAATCATCATCAGATATCTGTCCCTTGGCCCACCATTATTCTTCATCGCCAAGTTTATCCAAGTCTTCTATTTTGACTGGGTGATCAAACTTTGCATTTGTATCACCAAACTTGAATCCTTTTTTCATATGTGTTAACTATTTGTTTAAAATAAAACAATTGTCTAACTTTGTTAGTTAACCTTGTTAGTGAACAAAGTATCGCAATTTTTTATTAACTAAACTTCAAAATAGATATCATGAATACAAAAATGCACTGTAATGCATTAGTTGCATGTGTAATGATGGTTTTGCCATCATTTTATGCAGATATATTTTCGGCGAGTGCACAAATGACAATGAAATCAGTTCTACCAATTTTATTTGTTGGAATGTAGTAGTGCCATAGTTTTGATTTTAAAATCTTCAATGTAATATCATTTACAAACTTTCACACGTTAGTATATTGAAAACTTGAATTTCGAATCTAAATTAGAAATAATTTCATGATCATCACTAACAATGTTAATGAACAAAGTGTCACAAGTCTTTATTAATTAATTGCAGTAGCAATGATGAAATGAACACAAAAAGTCTAAACAGCAATCGAAAGCTGCTTGCTGTGATGCTAATTGTAGCAATAGGTGCTACAGTTGGAGGATCACTTGCATATGCACAGACTGCTGGAACAACTTCAACACCAAGTACCCAACCTACTACACCACCACAGATACAAGGATCTGTTAATCTTCAACAGATGCTTTTGTCTAGTGTCCAGACAAAGTTCACCGATGCGGCAAACACTGCTGCAGGCGCTGTAACCAATGGACAGGTGATAGGAGGAAGCTTGTCAGTGATCCAAGGATCTGTTGTCTACAGCTTTAGAGTGTTTGATGGTACAAACATCTACTCTGTAATAGTAGACGCAGGAAATGGCAAAGTGCTATACACTTCCCAAGGCCATCCAATGCAACTAGGAGAACTGCTTGGCGGTGGACACGGAATGCGCGGGCATCACATGGGAGGCAACGCATGGAAATCACATCAACCATCCACCACAACCCCATCTACTACAACTCCACCAACTGGAACCCAGTAGTAGATCCAAATTTTTTTCTTTTTTATTTTAATCTGATTTAAAATCTTTTATATTATTTTTTGATTTTATTTGCAATCATTAGTTGAATAGCTCTAGATCTTCATATCCTTCTTTCATGCTTTCTTTTACTTCATCTTTTAATTCACCAAGTATTTCATGTTGATATTTTAATAGATTTTGATCTTCCACAAGTCGCGGTCTATGATAATCAATTTTTATCTCTTTTTTTATCTTGGAAGGTCTATGTTTGAATATAGCAACTCTGTCTCCAAGGATTACTGATTCAGTGACATTATGAGTTACAAACATTATGGTTTTTTTTGTTCTCTGCCAGATCAATTGTAATTCTACCATCAACATGTCCCTTGTCTGTGAATCCAGTGCGGCAAATGGTTCGTCCATCAAAAGAATGTCTGGGTCCATTGCAAGTGCCCTTGCAATAGCTACTCTTTGCCTCATTCCTGTTGAGAGCTGGTGAATGAAGGAATTTGCAAATTTGTCTAGCTGCATCATTTCTAAATATCTCGAGGATATCTGACTGCGTTTATCTTTTGGCACTTTGGCCATTTTCAATCCAAACTCGACATTATCAATTACGCTAAGCCATGGAAATAGAGCTCCTTCCTGAAATACCATTATAATCTTGGCATCATGTCCTGTTACTGGTTTGCCGCTAAGCAAAATTTCACCGGAATCTGGCTTTTCTAATCCTGCTATAATATTCAAAAATGTGGACTTGCCGCATCCTGAAGGTCCAACTAGGCATACAAAATCTCCTTCATGTACTTCTAAATTTACTCCATCTAGCGCAAGCATGGTTTCCCCATTGTGATCAAAGTGTTTTACTATATTTTTTGCCTGCAAAATTGATTGATTGGACATCTGCCTCTCCCTACCATTTCATATTCTGCATGAACGGTCATATATGTAAACCTCTTGTAGATATAATATAATCCCACTCAAATGCGCATGATATTACATATTATGTGCAGAAAATGCATCAAACTAAGTGGCAAATGATCTTGATATCAAAACTTTTCATTATCATTTATGGATGATTAAATCAAGCAACAAATTCTGTTTGAATTCAAAACTCATTCAGATTTTTGTTTTGAATCCTATTACAAGTTTATAGATAAAGTGAATATAGATTTTTTTGCCTATTGTTATTTCCTTTGGGAACCTCAGATAGTCTTGGGATCCATTACTACTACCTTTCTTCCAATAGAATAATCACTACCGCATTTTGGACAATTAAAATTATTCCATCCTATTACATCAAGAACTATTTCTTCATCTGAATGGTTTGCACATGTTAATCTTTGTTCCATAAAAAAGACTGGTATCTTTTTCTTAATAAATTGATGTATTGGATCTCATATGACAATTAAGTGAAAGTGTGCCTATAATACCAAGAAAAAACAGAAATTTCCAATATTTTGATTTATTGAAAAGTTAATGTTCTAGTCTCACAAAACACCAATTGTTGAAAAGCTTGATTATAATTTTCATGCTGGTTCTGGCATTTTCAACTTTAATTCTGATTGGAAATGAGCCATATACATACGCAGCAAGTGCTGCGTTACAGAAATTATGCTACGATGGAGATTATGAATATATTGATGCCACAGGTAATCATTTCATATCGGACGTAGGTCAACAATACCAATTCTTGGTCAGCTCGTACAATGCAGCAGTAAACGCAATTAAAAGCTCCAATCCAACAATATCATTAGAGGATTTGCACAAACACCTTGCTCAAGGCCAGGGATACCAGAAAATGATAACATTAGAAAATTGTTTTGAAAATAACGGGGTAAATCCAGATGATATATCACACATGAATCCAAATCTTTCGCAGGTTGTTGCTGTCCCAGAATTTGGTGCCCTGTCCATCTTGGTAGCTGCCATATCAATCAGCGGCGTTGTTGTGATTTCAAGAAAGTTAAAACTTCATTTGTAGGTTAAAAACTCGTGCATAATAGAAGGTAAACCAAAATTTCTGATTTGATCTGGGCTGAACCTGAAATTTTCGAGTACGGTAAGATTGGCTACAAAGTTTGATTTGTATTCTGTCTAGATTGTTTTTTACAAGCTGGACATCGTGGACCGTAATCACGGTCTTTACTTATGATAATTTTCTTACATCCCAGACAATAATAATAATTGGTCATTTTTGTATCATCTGTTTAGTTGCCTTTTCTATTTCTTACTCTTCCCAAATTTTTTGGGAGATTTTACAGAATTTATCTAATCAAATTTCTGCCAGTCTTGACTTGTAGCCCATCAACCAAACCGCTTGCGCTATACTTGCCAGTATAATCTGTCACAGAACTTGGAATGATTTTGATTCGATGAAAGGTTGATTTATTTTTTGCATTTGATTATTGTAACTTTGAAACTTCCAAATTTGGAAGTTGCCGAACGAGATGATGTATGTCAAGAATAATACTGACCAATCTTTTATTGCCAGAAAAATTTCTTTTTATTACTTGAAGACAAGACTAGCTGTCCTTCCAATTCTTGCACTAGTAATTTCTTTATCTGTGATTGGTCTTGCTAATGCCGATTCAGAAAATTCTACCCAAACAACTTCAGCTGGAATGACAGATGTTCAAAACATGCCTCCTAGTCAGACAAGTGTTTCTTGTTCACAAACTGATATTGATTCCGCAAAACAAGGGTTAGCCGACATTCAAAAGAAAATGTCAGAACTTAGGACACAGTATTACAATGACTGGCAGACTGCACAAAACTCTGGACAGTACAATGGCACATGGGAACAATATTCCCGCGAAAAGATTGCAAGTTCAGCTGATCTTTCCCAGATAAAATCAGATTATCAAAAATACAGTTCTATTCTGAAAAGCTGTGGAGTATCACATATGCGACCAAATTATTCTACAACATGTAATCAAAATGACATATCTCATGCAAGACAAGAGATTGCAACAACAATGCGACAGGGTATGGACATAAAAGAAAAGATTTACCAACAATTCCAACAGGATCAAGCCTCAGGGCAGTTTAATGGCACCTGGGCTCAATATGCACAAGAAAAACTCTGGAACCTTCCTGATCTTGTACAACTAAAATCAACTCATGACAAGTATGCAAACTTCATGAAGAGCTGTTTTGTAAGACCAAACCAATATCATGGAGCTGCCCCACAAAATCAAAGTGAATACAGCATGCCTCCGCCCCCTCCTGATAATCCTGATTTGAGCTCAAATCCTTCTGATTTGAACCCTAGCGCTATAGGAAATGACCTTGGTCTATCTGGTTCTCCAACTGCAATACCATCAACTGATCAATCTCAGAGCTTGCTGCCTCCAATATCAAGCTCAGTAGATGCCCAAGGATTGATCTCTTCTTCGCATGGACTGCCAGCATGGGTAAAGGGAATTGCAGGCTGGTGGGCTGAAGGAAAGATATCTGATGATGATTTTGTAAATGCGATTCAATTCTTGGTTCATCAAGGAATAATCAAAGTCTAATTTTTTTAAGAATATTTTCTTAAATTGACCTTCATTGTCTTATTTTGAACCCAAAACGAATTATCTGTATTCATCGCCACAATCGCCTATTGCCACAAACAAATCCCTTGACTTGGATGTGATGACGTTTATCTGTTCATTGTCTTGACTGTCAAGAGATAATGAAAACACTTGAGCATTGTCTGCCTTGTGCTCAGTTATACCAAGCCTTGCGCCAATTATCACTCCTGCAACAGCAGGCCTGTCCAGGACATATCGTGTGGCGACATTAGCAATACTTGCCTTGTGCTTTTTTGCTATTTTATCCAGTACATCTAAAAGTTCTTGGAATAGTTTCCATCCGCCCCATGCATCAATCATGTTTTTGTATTTTTGCAAGCTCAGTGTGTCCAGTTGAGATCTTGTCGGCTCAGATTTGCCTATATATTTTTCAGACAAAAATCCACCAAGCAAGGTTCCGTATGTTAGTAGCTTGATGCCGTGTCTTTGGCAAAACGGAATCATCTTTACTGCAGGCCTTTGATCTATGATAGAATATTGAACTTGGTTTGATAGTATGTGAAATCCTTGTTCTGTCATGATTTGGATTCTTTCTGTGTCAAAATTTGTCAGACCAAGGTGTCGTATCTTTTTCTCATCACAAAGCTTGGAAAGATGATGTAATGCATCAAGGTACCTTGTATCTGTGTAATCCCACCAATGAAACTGGACCACATCGATTGTTTTTACATTCATTTTGTGAATTGACCTATCAATGTGATACTCTACTATCTGTCTGGTCATGGGTCCTGGATTTGGGACAAACTTTGTCAGCGCTTGTACTTTGTCTAGTTCTTGTTCTCCTTTTTGGCTTGATAGTCTCCTTCTAAACTCGCCAACGTATTCTTCTGCTGGTCCATAAATGTCTGCCATGTCCCACGTGGTAAAACCAGAATCATAATATTGTAGCATCTCAGAAATTGCAGATTCTTTATTGATTTGTCCATGACCTCCCGCTACCTGCCACATTCCATTTAGGATTTTGCAGATTTGCAAGTCAGGTGCTAGCTGAAAAGTTTTTTGAGGTTTGTACAACTTGATGTTAACTGAATTATTTTTGGTTTAAAATCATTATCCTTCCAAGAAACAATTTATAGTTCTAAATGCATTTTAGCAACATTGGTTTTTGTCGAGGATTCAGGAAGTTTTTTTGAAGCACCACTTGATAAAGTTTGGAAGTTAGCAGAAGCTCACAATAAGGAATTAAATAAAATTCATCCAACAATGAAGAACAGTAAAACAGAGGCAATAAGTGAAAATTCCAGCGTTGTCAGTTATGAAAGTGATGCACAAGGACAGACAATCAAAAGCAAGGTCAAAATAACGACTTATTATCCATTGGGTTTGGCATTTGAGATGTTAGAAGGTCCATTGGCAGGATCAAAGTTTTTCAATTATTATATTCCAATGGGCAAAAGGACTGGAGTAACAGTAGTAGGTGAGTTCAAGTCCCCTGTCATGTCAGATGAGATGACAAAACAAACAGTTCTTTCGTTTTTGGAACATGGATTTAGTGAAGATGTTGCATATTTGAAAAAAATGACCTAAATCTAATTTTTCAAAATAATTCAGATAGACAATAAATTATTTTCCTAAATAATTATGAGCTTTCAAAAAGGCCAAATTTACGCAGGTGAGCCAAGAATGCGGTTCCTGTCTTTTCATGGCGAGAGAGCATAAACATGGATATGAATCCCTCAAAGAAGAGAGGTGCCCTTTCAATTGTCGGTATGGCAAGAGGTTGCACCGTAACAAAAACTATGGAGCTGCATGACATCACCAAGATGACTGAATAATAAATGACGTATTTGTTGCCCTTTGGATTATGAAATAGTAAGAGCGATTTCATATTACCAACATATGGTATCAAAACAAGTTAAAGAAGATGGAATTATCATTCCAAATTTGGTTCCATTATGGAACTGACATGAATAATATCAATTGTAATAGATTTCTGAATGATTTTCAAGATAACTAGGCGCTGAACTTCAACTAGTTATCTTCCAAGAGCTGTTAGGAATGGTCCAACTGGTGCTTCCGGATCACCTGGATTGACTACAACTGATACGCCATCAATGTGATCCCTTAGCGAGTTGACAAAATCAATTGCAGCCTGGTTGTTAGGCGATGTATCAAAGGCCAGGTTTACCTGAGCAAGTATGATTATGTTTGGGTTCTCTGATCTGGCTATGGTGCTTACTGCTATTGCCAGATCCTTGAAGTGTTGTTCTGGAGTTATTCCCAACGGGAATCGTTGCAGTTGCATTGTAAGAAGATCAACTTGTTTCCAGTTGACATCTTTGTACTCTTGTTGTAATGATTCCCATTCTGGCTGGATGTTATACTTTAGGCCTGCGTCTTTTACCATCTTTCCTACTATGTTGGTGTAGTTGGCTGGCTGGGCAAGCTCTGATGCTGGAGATGACAAGCCTGCATTGTATTGCTCGTTGTCATAACACACGTAGCCAATGCCGTTTTGTTTTGCAACTTGTATCTGGTTTACAGTCATTGGAACAGATGACGTGTAAAGAGATTTGTTTAGCTTTGGGTAGATCATCATGTTTACTGTTCTATAGCTTGATACGTAGTCATTTTGGTTCAGATGTGTATCCACTATGCCTTTGATGATTGCCGTTGGGTTTGGTACGAAAAGGTTGACTGCGAATCCTTTTTGTCCAGTTGTAGGAGGAGGAATTGGTGTTGTAGTTAGTGTCTGTTTTGTTGATTGTGCCCATCCCCTTGCCAAAAGTTTTGTAGCAGTATTAGATTTTACACAAGATGGTGAACCATCTTCGGTTTTTATTACAAGTACAAAACCAGAATTACATTGAACGTTATTTGCAGTAACTCCTGATTTAAACTGCTTTAGTGGTGCAAGTATAGTCATAGGCATATTATTTTTTTGAGTATAATTTTGTGGTTCAAAAACAATGTCTGTTGAGGCAATAGAGCTTCTCGAACCATACTGGGCATACACTTTGTAGGTATTACCAGATTCCCACAAACCACCGCCAACAGGTATGCTAGTGGTGAAATTATTGCGAGATTCAGTTTCCATATGAATAATTGCTACTGCTATACCTTGAAGATTTGTTATCCATACAGTTACTTGTTCATTTGGGACAAAATTTGAGACTTGACCTGAAATCAATATTGAATCACCCTTATGATATGATGATTTATCAGTTGAGAAAGAAATTGTATCTGTTGGTTGAATCTTTGAGCCACCCCCTACATTAACTACTCCTGTCATCCACGGATGAAATAAACAATAGTATTCATAGACACCTGCTTTGTCAAATTTGTGAGAAAATGTTTGGCCAGCACTAATCACACCGCTATCAATTCTTCCATCAAATCCAAGAGAAGTTGTACCTGTTGTTACTGTGTGAATAGCAAAATCATTGTTTTGCCACGTTACGGTTTCATTTGCTTTTACATCAAGTACTGATGGTGATAAGGCAAAAGGCGTATTCGGATTTGCTGCTCCAAGCGGGATAATAATTTGAGTATCAGCAAACGAAGGATGCACAAAAATACCAATGCTCATTGTTAATATCAGACCTAAAATACAGAATTTCGTGTTAAGCAATTCTAAATTATTAACTTAATTTTATTTGAAGATTGCTTACGAATCATTCGAATTAAAGATACACAAACAAGTTTCTATAAAATTTGCATAATTGTTTCTGCAATTTATTTTCCCACATTTTCTTAGCTTACTTCAGCTAACCCTACTATAGCCCTAGGAAATACATCTTTGTGTTGTTCTTCAACTTTCAAATAATGCTCATAACCCGTTACAGGTTGTAACGAATTTTCATCCATTATCCTGTATTTAGATATCTTTGCCTTTTTGAATAGTTGTTCTAAATCATGCTTTGAAAACCATTTTGAATAAACACCTTTTGTTGTTCTAAGTATAGAATTATCTTTATCTTGTTTTGAATTTATTATTTCTCCGACAGTTTGCTTTACCTCTCTTCCATAGAAGGTTTTCAATCCAAAATCTTTGAAAAGTTTTTTGTTAAAGACTGAAACTATTATTGTACCATGCGGATAGGCTAAACTTTTCATTGATTCTAATAGTTGCACTTGTAAATCGGCATTTTCTTGATTACCTAACGTTTGAAAAGTGCATACTATTACTTTGTGGGTTTGATCAAGTTGTTGATTAAGATGAAAGTTCTGAACAATACCTGTGATTGGAAATATTCTCTCGTATAGATATTGACCAAGACCGTATTTCTTTAATAGCCTTGCAGAATGAGAAACCATTTCTTCTGAATAATCAATTCCGATGATATTGCGTAAATTCTTATCATACATTTTATCATATTTGTAAAGAGTACTGGTTTCTGAATTTCTTTTCAATTCTTTACATGAATGGATACCTATCTTAGATCCTAATAATATAAGAAACCTGCCTGGACCAGAGCCTGCATCTATGAAAGTAACTTCTTTGTTCTTCAAGAGATTATCCAGATAATTTATAATGAAAATTTCTTCAAACCGTTCGTAAGAGCGGGCTGACCATGCAGCATGAGTTGGATGAACAACGTTTTTGAAATACTGTTTTGCCATGTATTTACTAGCCAAGATTCCTTTGACAAGATCTTGTTCATTTTTGGAAAGATGATTCATATGAAGTCTATCTTTGATTTTTCGCTCTAAAATTCCTCTTGTACAAATTTCCTTTCTTATTTTTGGCGGTAACAGGTTGAGATAACCATTCTTAAAAGAATATGTTGAATCACATCCAGTACATTTGAAATTTGATTCTTCATGTTCTAATGACGAGTTTTCATTTTTGAATTGTAAAGAAGAATTGCATATGGGACATTTTACTATTAAATTTTTTTGAAGTTGTGATGTCATTATTTCGTGGCTCTAGTAATATCATCATCAAAATTTTCATTGCCTTTTTTTCTAATGATCTTTTGTTTTGAGGAGCTTTCATCTTTTATGTAAGTGTCATAAGTACGAAATACCTGTCTTATATTCTTCAAATATGTTTCAAAGTCAGGAATTTTTATAGGTTCATAGAAATAGCTTGTGTGTACCTTGGTCAAATTATTTTTTGATAGTCCTACACCTTCGAGTACATGAATAGGTTTGCTATCAACTGAATGAACCCAACCAAGGGACCTGATTTTTTCTATCAATTCTTCAAAAAGACTTAGCTCGTTTGAAGCTATCCTTAAGATAAAATCATAATTTTGACCTTCTCCCTGAACAAGGTCTATTGCTGTCACTATTCCATATTCTCTGCTAATTTCAACTAAATTACTATACATTTCAGAGTACGGTATCACTCTTCTTTCAAAAAGTGGGTTTTGTGATTTTATGAAAGAATACCATTGATTATCAAATAGTTTGCTTGGATCTACTAGAATCCATTTTATTTTATCATCTTTCTTACTACCTTCTGTGTTGTTATGTTCCAGTATGACGCCTTTTTTTATGAGCCCGTCTATTCTGTTTTTAACATTATCACGTGAAAGAACATAGCCGTATTTTTCAAGATCTTTATTTGCTGTGTCTGGGGTAGCGCCACCCTGTAATACGTGAAGAATAAGCAAATCTAGAGGGTCAATGCCGTTTTTGGTCAAGTTTTTCACAGGCACCACATTGTCAGGACTATCTGTATTCCTACCTACCATGCTCATAAGCTGCCAGACTATTGTTAAAAATATTTACTACACTTTTGTCGCAAAAATGTTGAACTGTGGTTTTTAGGCATCATAGTCTTACTCATAAAAGCGAAATTTCGGATTTTTTGTTGCAAAAAGGGTTCTAATAGATTTATAATTTTTCAGCCAAGTGTAGCCATGACATCAGTACCAACAATTGAACGAATTGAGAAATCGCAATGTATCACATGTTCACAAAACTGCACAAGACTTTGTGTGAGATGCGGATCTGCCTTTTGTAGTAAACACCTGCTCTCACATTCTGGAGTATGTGGTAATGAATACAACAAAATCATCAGAACAATCCTTCGAGAGGACATTAAGGATGGGTTAACACGTGTGTTAGAAGTAGTGTTGCGGTCTTTATGATAACAGGAGAGCAATGCAAAAAAAAAATCCCCTGACGAGTCCGTGAAATTCGGACGAAACAACACTGTTTGTTGTCGGGAGAAACCAAGGAGGTGAAAATAGAATGATTGGAACCATAGAAAAAAGAGAAACACAAACTAACGATAAAGGTAAGAAAATGAATAAGAGAAATCAACTATACGTTTTTGCAAGCGTTTTTGCAGTGCTAATAGTTGTAACTAATTTTGGGTTTGCCTGGGCAGATACTGGAGCAAGCAACACTAATTCAATATTGGCAACCGACGCAATAAAGAACAATCCTACAGCTATGAAAATTCTTGAAAACATAGAATTATTCAAGCAAAGATATGCTGCAATGCAACAAAAACAACAGCTGGTTGATCAACAAAATCAGTTCATAGAACAACAACGTAAGCTTGCAAATGAATATTTGCAAAATGATCTTGCTAGCATGAATAACGGAAATGATCTAACTTTCCCAAGAAATTCATACGCAGTCTTTGTAACCCATGTGGATAATTCTGCACAGAATCTTTTCTGGGATCAATTTAATTTCATGCAAGAAAAGGTCCAGAATGCAAGAAATACGATGAACTCGGTGCTTAAAAATGGTGGCACTATTCAAGAAGCTATGCAAGCATACAATAACGAAGCTGCAATCCACAAAGATCAACTGGTAAGCATCAACAAAGACTTGAACGTCAAATACAACTTCGCAGATGCAAAAGTTCAGAGCTTATTCAATAAAGATGGCAAACTGAACAGGAACGCATAGCACCCCAATTTTTTGTTTAATTTTTACTTATTTCACGAATTCTAGCCATGTGCCATGTCACCGAATTGAACCTTTTTTAAAACTTTCTTACCACTTTTGGCACTAATCAATGAACTGTTATCATATTTGTCTGGCAAAATTGCTGTTGAAATACTGCCCTCATGGACGTGTCTTGGCTTGTTTATTTTTGTATCAGACCAAGTACATGCTTGTTCATCACATAAGATAATACAATCTTCTATCGTTTGACCACTGTTTCTAATTCTTATGAGTTGAATTCCATCCTCCATGAACTTTTCCAATGTGAAATTATATTCTTTTGATATTTTTTTGGTAATTTTTGTTCTAACAAGCCAGGTTATGATACCTATTATCCCCAATGATATTACTGATGTAGCTACACTCCATAGCAACCCAATGCTTGGATTGTTGGTTTCATTTTTAGGTGGTGGGGTATAGTTGTATATCGGTGTTGTTGTAGTTTCTTGAGGAGAATGAATAGTCTGATATCTAAGAAGACCAGCCAGATCATTGTTTATAGTACCTGTAGTTTGTGTAATATTAGAAATTATACTTCTTGGATCCTTTATGACTATTAGTTGTTGATAATCGCCTTGAGTCATTATTACAGATGTTAATGTGGTTCCGTCAGACATTGTAAAGTCAAATTTTACATTTGTTACAGGCGTAGGTGTTGTATTAGATGATGGTGTTGATCCAGTAGGTGGTGTTGTGGTAGATAATGGAGGTGTAGTTGGTGGTGTAGGCTGCAATACTTCAAGGGGAATTGTTGAAGCTTCATTTGATGGATTGCTAGTGGTATGATCGGAATAAATGGCTGATACCCTGTAAGTATAGGTAGCACCAGGAATTAGACCCACGATTGTATATTTTGTTGTATCATTACCAGAGTTATCATCTATTACGACATAATCGCCCGGGGCTCGTTTCCAATCAATTTTGTAACCAACAATATTTTGATTATAATTCTCTATTGGTGGAAGCCAAGAAAGCTTGATCTGAGTTGGAGAGACTGCTTTTGCAATCAGTGGTCCAGGAACTGTTGTCTGAGCTAAATGTTCATTTTGATATGCAAGAACGCCATTCAAATCATTAGTTATTGCTTCTATTGTTGGTAATGCATTAGAGATTATACTTCTAGAATCTTTTTTGTACTGAAATTGCGTATAATCACTTTGTGTTACTATTACAGCTGTTAATGTGGTTCCATCAGATGGTGTAAAGTCAAATTTTACGTTTGTAATTGGGGATGTAAGAGAGGGAGTTGGCG
>CAZDTF010000011.1:0-14797 GCA_964508325.1 uncultured Nitrosopumilaceae archaeon
ACAACGAATCAGTTGGCTCGTCATTTACATCCCCAAGACCATTTAGAGTAAATGCCGGCGCTGTGCATTGCTATACACTTTCACCAGATGGAACTACAAAATACTTGTCAGAACTAGAAACTGGTTCTGAGGTACTGGTTCTAGATTCACATGGAAGGGCTAGAAGGGCAACTGTTGGTCGCTCCAAAATTGAAAGCAGGCCGATGCTTATGATTAAAGCTCAAATTGGTAATGAAGTTGGTGGAATCATTGCACAAAATGCAGAAACAATTCGGTTTGTCAGACCAAATGGACACTTGATTTCGGTGACGCATCTCAAAAAAGGAGATACTGTTTTAGCTCATGCCAAACTAGCAACTGGCAGACACTTTGGCATGGAAGTAGACGACGAATATATTATAGAAAAATAATTACAGAAAAAGAAAAAAGAGTTATTTTATTTTCTTTTTTAATTGATTTATCTCAGTCATCTCATCTCTCAAGTGCTTCTTGAGTAGCTGTTCGTGCTGACGTTTGTGTTTCCAGTACAGATTCATTATTCCCTGTCTTGTTCTTGCTTTTCTGATAGCTTTGGTATATGTTCTGTGGCTTGCTTCGACAGTTTTGAAATAAGACTTGCTGTTTGATGTAACCATCGACATTATTTTCAAAACTTAGTAGATAACCTTTACGAATCTACTTTGTTATATATTCAAAGGTTCGGGATTTTTCCAATATGGAATAAGCTGCATCTTCCTTAGAGATGGGGGTCCCGCAGTTCGTTTTTTTGCTATCTTTACATATTTTGCAGATTTGTCAACCCCGATGTATTTTCGTTTAAGAAATCTAGCCATCTTTGTTGTCTGACCACTTCCAACAAATGGGTCTAATATTAGATCCCCGACATTGCTATAGAGCTGAATGAGCCGGTATGGGATCTCTTCTGGAAATGCAGCTGGATGAAATTTTCTGTAGCTTGGAGGCATTGGAGCAATATGCCATATAGAATTTGCAATTTCTTTTTTCATTATATCATCAATTGTCAGCTTGCTTTTTTTGTTCTTGACGTTATGAAATGGAAACTTTCTTAGAATAATGATTTGCTCGTGCATGATATTTGGATAGTAGTATGTTGGATACGGATGCTGTACTGTAACCCTGAATCTTTTTTTCCCTCCTGTCACTTTGTTCCAAATTATTTCTTCAAAAAATTTCCAACCAATCTCTGTTTTTGTCAATTCAACAAGCAGCAACGCAGGTAATGGTACCTTGATTTTTTCCTCAATTATCTCATTTCCTATCACTATACAACAAAAACCACCGGGTTTTGTGACTTGATATACTTGAGAAAACACCGTTTTCATCTCATCAAGCCAACTTTCAAGCGAATCCCCAACTGTTCCTCTATACCATTCTTTAGAAGTAGTGTGTTCATTGTAGTTAATCGCATTATGATATGGCGGAGAGGTGACTGTGAGCATAACTTTGTTTTTGCCTATTTTAGAAAGATCTTTGGAATCAGCATTAATGATAGAATTTGGTTTCCACATGACAACCATAAATTACTTCTGTATTTAATATTTGAACAAAGGCTTAATTTCATAACCTGACAACCAAAAATATGGCATACAAGACATGTGTTACAGTGACAGAAGCCAGTCCTATGAAATTAAAAAGGACGTTACAAACTTGCCTGAAAAGATCTGACTATGCAGAGATAAGATTTGATTTTATGGAACCAAATAAAATTCCAATAGCCCTGAACTTAGTAAAAAAACACCTGTCCAGATGCATTTGCACTCTAAGACCAAGATCAGAAGGGGGCAAGTTTTCCAGCAGTGAAAAAAACAGAATTTCAATTCTCAAACTAATAGCAGAATACAATCCATATCTGTTAGATGTGGAATACAACACAGTACGAAAAAACAGGGCTCTGCACCAATATCTGAAAATAACAAAAACAAATTTGTTAATATCGTGGCATGATTTTACAAAAACACCAAACATTAGCTACTTGAAAACAACTAAAAAAAGGATGGCAAAATTTTCAAAAAACGTCAAGATTGTAACCACAGCAAGATCAATAAAAGACACATTGAACATATTGTCGCTTTACAAATTTCAGAATAATACCAACCTCATTGCCTTTGCCATGGGAGATTACGGTCGCATGTCAAGAATTCTCTGTACCCATCTGGGAAGCCCTTACACGTATGTTTCACTTGGCAAACCAGTAGCACCTGGTCAGTTTAGCCTAGATGAAATTAAATCAATCTTTGAGTTGAAGCATTAAGAATGACTAAAACTTATGCAGTCATTGGGGACCCAATAGACCACTCCCTATCGCCAGCGATTCATAATGCGGCATTTGGATTTTTGAGAATGGATTGTGCATATATTGCATACAGGATTCCAAAAGGAGAACTAACATCAGGCATAGATGCGTTAAAAAAAATTCAGATTTCAGGGTTTAATGTAACCATACCTCACAAAGTAGACATGATGGGGTTTCTTGACGAAGCAGATGAGAACTGTAAAACAATTGGTGCAACAAACACTGTTACAAACGAAAATGGTTTTCTAAAAGGATACAACACAGACATGGATGGATTTTTAGATCCTATAAAAAAGCGAAACATTGACTGCAAAGATTCAGATGTTTTACTTGTTGGTGCAGGGGGTGCTGCAAGAGCAATTGTTGTTGGGTTTACAAAAGAAAAAGTTCACAAAATCACTATTGCAAACAGAACCAAAGAAAGAGCTGACGGATTGATCAAATTTGCAAACAGCCTGGGAGTGGAATCAGATTATTCAGATTTAACTAATGCTGGAAATATTGCAGGCAAATACAAATTTATTGTAAACGCAACATCAATGGGACTAAAAGGAAGTATGTGTCCCATTTCAACAAGAGCAATAACAAAAGATTCCATAGTTTACGACATCATATACATGCCAGTAGAAACTGAATTAATTGAACAGTCAAAAAAACAAGGTGCGACTATCATATATGGATGGGAAATGCTTCTTGGTCAGGCAATGCGTTCTTTTGAGATCTGGACTAATCGAGTAGCACCATATCAAGCAATGAAGCTTACATTGTTAGGAAGATTTTGAATGCAAACAATAAAAGCAGTCTTGCATGGTGCAGTCTCTATTGTAAATGCTATTGCAACTGGAAAGGGCGCTACACTTGGAATTTCACTTAACGTAGAAGCAAATGTTGAGGCTACACCTGGAACCGGAATTTTTTTTGAGAATAGAGAATCTAGTCTGAGCTCCCGTCTCATAAGTGCGGTAATAGAAAAAGCCGTGCCAAAAACAGATCTTGAAAAAAATAAAATTAGAATACTGGTAAAATCGGAAATTCCATCTGGATACGGATTGAAGAGTTCAAGTGCCATTTCGTCTGTAGTCTCCCTTGCCTGCGCCAAAATGTTTAGACCAAAGATAACGGATTTAGAAGTACTCAAGTATGGTGTTGATGCATCAATTCAAACCAAAGTAAGCATTACTGGGGCATTTGACGATGCATGTGCTTGTTATTTTGGTGGCTTTGTTGTTACAGATAACACTAACCTAAGGATTGTAAAATCAGAAAAAGCTCAAGAAGACTTGGTGGCAGTCATATTCATTCCAAGATCACGAAAACGTGGGAATGTAAAAAAGCTGAAAATTCTCGATGGAGTATTCTCCCAGGCATGGACGCTTGCTAGCAATTCAGACTATTGGAATGCCATGATGCTAAATGGCCTTGCAACATCCACTGTACTAAATTCTGATCCTAGGATCCTCACAGATCTTGTGGAAAGTGGTGCCTTTGCAGCGTCAGTTTCTGGTAATGGACCAGCCATTGCAGCTATATCAAAAAAAGAAAATGTTTCAAATGTTAAAAAAGTATTTGCTTCAATGGAGGGAACAACAATAATTTCTAACGTTAACAACAAAAAGGCCGAAGTCTATGAAATGTAAAATTGAAAAAGCAAGGCTTTCAGGGAATATAGTCTGCCCTCCAAACAAAAGTTACACACATCGAGCAATATTTTTGGGATCGCTTGCAAAAGGAAAAAGTCAGATAAGAAATGTGTTGTTCTCACGTGACACTATTGCAACAATAAACGCATGTAAAACTTTTGGAGCATTAATCAAAGAAGATGACACCAACCTAACAATAGAAAGTTCGGGGGACATAAATTTGCAAAGTCCTGAAATTGATGCATCAAATTCTGGAACAACAATTAGGATTTCTGCAGCGATAGTTTCACTTGCAGATACCAAAACAACACTTACTGGAGATTTCAGTCTTAGAAAAAGACCAATGCAGCCATTACTTGATGCATTAGAAGACCTTGGAGCTCAGTGTACCTCAAATGATGGCAAACCGCCAATAACTGTAAAAGGAAAGATCCAAGGTGGCGAAGTATCTATACCAGGTACTGTCTCAAGTCAATTTATCTCTGCATTAATGATTGCATCCCCAAAAACAAACGGAATTACCTTAAACATTGAAGGAAATCTAGTATCAAAACCATATCTTGATGCGACAATTGCTACAATGAAAAAATTTGGAGTCAATGTAAATACCATAGAACCTTATAAAAAATACAAGATACCAAAACAGCAATACAAGTCAGCAGACTTTACAATACCTTCCGATTTTTCAAGTATGGCATTGCTACTTTCTGCAGCAGTACTAATTGGGGACAGTATAAGCATTTCTGCTTCTGTTGGAGATCTTCCGCAAGGTGACAAAGAAATGATCACCCATCTTGAAAAACTAGGTGTCAAGGTAAACATGGATGGCAAGATAACTGTAAAAGCTCCACCATTACTCAATGGTGGAAGGTTTGATCTTTCAAACACTCCTGATCTTCTTCCCGCCATAGCAATACTTGCATTAAAGACATCAAAGCCAATTGAGATTTACAATGTAAAACACGCAAGATTCAAAGAGACCGACAGGATTGCCATTCTTGCACATGAGCTTGCTAAGATTGGCATCAAGGTTCAAGAAAATGAAGATGGTCTGATTCTTGATGCACCAGAAAATCCAAAGGGTGCAGAATTGGATTCATCTGATGATCATAGATTGTTTATGGCATTTTGTATTGCAGGTATGTTCGTTGGCAACTGTTCTGTCTCTGACCCGCAATCAGTTGATGTTTCTTACCCGACATTTATAGAAGACATGAATATGATTGGAGCTAAAATTCTTACAATCTAGATTTTATTGTATGATTATATGATTATAGATTTTTCTTTTATAGATCTTTTCTCATTAGATAAAAAAGAGATCTTTTTGTCAATGAATCCATCTCAAGTGGGTTTTTTTCCTGAGAAAAAACTTGAATTCTTTCAGAGTTTAATTCATAGCCTTTGTTTTGTATGAATCGTAAAATGTCCAGCATACCATCTTTGCCACCATTGATAAAACCAAGCTGCAGAACATTTGCAAAGTTTTCAGATTCATTCCAAATCCCTGCTGCCAAAATAGATTCACCTTGTACAGACAGCAAAACTCTTTTTTGTTTTATCAATTCCTTAAGATCTGATTCTTCCAATGGTAACCATTTCCATGAATTAGCATACGTGCTAGAAAATACCAGTCCTGCAACCTGTTTTATATCAGATACAATTATAACAGAAGAAGTTTCTTTTTGTGGTGTCAGAGCATACAGCCGCCATCTGTCCTCCATGTAGTATCCCATAGACTGAGCAAGATTAATTGAAGAAGTGTTCTCGCTTTCTATTATCATCCTGATTACTTTGATCGATTTTTTAATTGATTCACAATGTGAAATCATCTTTCTTCCATATCCTCTCCTTCTGTAATCTGGATGAATCCTGATTCCTTCTACCCAAGCCTGCCTGTCATCTGTAAATACCATATGGCAAAGACCAACTTGAATGGCATCTTCCACTGCTACAAAGAGACTTCCTTTCAGAATCCAATCGTCCCAGACGTCTGCTATGTAATCTCCCCAAGAAAATGTGTTCTTACAAAAATCCACAACGGTTTCTTTGTCGCTTGGTTGTGCATCACGAATTTCCATATTAGTATAATTGTATTATTCCTATAAGGATTATAAGCATCTAAAAAGAAAATTTCATTGAATGTCATCTTCTATTGGTCAACGATTTGTGCTTACTAGTTTTGGTGAATCTCATGGTAGATGCATAGGTGCCGTTGTGGATGGTTGCCCAGCTGGCCTAGAATTGGAAGAAAAAGACATACAAAAGATGCTTGATCTTCGCAAGCCAGGCCAATCACTAGTAACTACCCAACGAAAGGAAGATGACAAAGTAGAGATCCTCTCAGGAGTTTTTAGAGGACATACCACTGGGGCACCAATTGCAATGATAATTTGGAATAAAGACCAGAAATCCAGAGATTACGAAAATCTAATAGTAAAACCAAGACCTGGGCACTCCGATTATCCGGCTTTTATGAAATACAAAGGGTTCAATGACTACAGAGGCGGTGGAAGATTTTCCGGTAGATTGACTGCTACATTTGTAATGGCTGGAGCAATCGCAAGAAAGCTTCTTTCCAAAACCCTTGGTATAGATTCTTACTCTTATACTTCACAGGTAGGCAAGATAAAAATGAAACAACAAGCTATACAAAAAATGAAAAATGCAATTTATTCTAATGAAGTAAGATGCCCAGATACTAGAACATCTGAAAAAATGCGAGCAATGATTCTTGCAGCCAGAAAAAGTGGTGATTCGGTTGGAGGAGTAATAGAATCCATAACACTAAACGTTCCAGTAGGTATTGGTGAACCAATTTTTGGATCTTTGGAATCGGATCTAAGTAAAGCTCTTTACTCAATTCCGGCAGTAAAAGGAATTGAGTTTGGTTCTGGATTCTATGGTTCCTCGATCAAAGGTTCACAGAATAATGATGAATATATTATTAAAAATGGAAAGATAGTAACAAAGACAAACAACTCAGGTGGAATACTAGGTGGACTCTCAATTGGAATGCCAATTGTTCTCCGAATAGCGTTCAAGCCAGCTTCCTCAATAGCAAAGAAACAAAACACGATAGATCTGAAGACAAAAAAACCAGCCTCGTTGATAGTAGAAGGAAGGCACGATCCGTGTGTTGTTCCACGTGCACCTCCTGTTGTAGATTCGCTTGTCTGTCTTGTTCTAGCTGATCATGCCATTAGAAGCGGTCTCATACCACCTGTTCTTGAATAGAAATGTCAGATATTGACAAGCTGCGCGATAAGATAGACAAGATCACGTTTGATATGATAAGACTGCTTAAACAACGAAATGATATTGCAAAAGAAATTGGTGGCCTTAAAACCAACTTGGGTCTTGGTGTAACAAATGAAGAAAGGGAAAACCAGCTTAGAACTAAAGTCCTTTTGTTATGCAAGGAGATTGGATTAGATGAAAAGACAGCTTTGACATTTTTGAATGTCTTGCTAAATGAATCAATCAAGATTCAATCAACAAATAAATCAACACATCTTTCAGTGTTTTTGAAAGCCAAAGCTTTGGAAAAGGAAGGAAAAAAAATCATCCACATGGAAGTTGGAGAGCCAGACTTTTTCCCACCATTGATAGTAAAATCAGCACTCTCTGAAGTTTATGACAAGGGGTACACCAAATATGGTGACTCTAAAGGGATGTCAGAGTTTCGAGAGGCACTGACAAAAAAATCTCACAGTCATACGGCATAAAAATACAAACTCAAAACATCATGGTCTCGCATGGTGCAAGATTTTCAGTCTTTCTTGCAATTTCCAGCTTATTGCATCCCGGAGACGAGATGATAGTAATAGAACCGGCGTGGCCAGCGTATAGAGAAAACGCACTGAATTCTGGAATAAAGATCAGAACAATTCAAACTACCTTGGATAGAAGATGGGAACCATCAATAGATCAAATTGAAAACACGATAAATTCCAATACAAGAATGATTGTGTTAAATTATCCAAATAACCCCACAGGAAAAATCCTTCCAGACAAGATTCAAGACGACATAATGAAGATTGCAATAAAGAACAATCTCTATGTCTTAAGCGATGAGATTTATTCAAACTATGCGTACAAGGACTGGAAAAGTGTCCTGACCTATGAATATGACAAAAACATCATAACACAATCGTTTTCAAAATCCCATGCCATGACAGGTTTCAGGATAGGCTACGCAATCTCAAGTCCTGTGATAATAGACAAAATGGCAAAGCTTCAGGCCTTGTGTATTACAAACGTAGCAGAGCCAATCCAATATGTCTCTATGAAAGCACTTGATGCCGACACTAGCAATAATGCTAAAATCATGAAAAATAGACTGGATCTTGTGATAAAAAAAGCAAAAAATATGCAGCTTGACTTTGTAGAACCAGATGGAGCTATGTATGTTTTTGCCATGGTAAGAAAAGATAATTTTGATACTGTTGCTTTTACAAACAAACTTCTTGATTTAGGAGTAGCAATAGCTCCTGGAGAGGCTTTTGGAAATTATCAAAATTTTGTAAGAATCTCTGCCTGCCAACCAGAAGATTTACTTAACAAAGGAATGCAGATAATAGATGAGGCATTAACGAAATAAACATGATAAAGAAAAAGATTGCAATAATTGGCTCAGAGGGGCAGATGGGTAAATGGTTTTCAAAATACTTTGTGGAGAGAGGTTTTGAGGTAATTGGTTATGATTCTGAAAAAGAGGTTGTAAACAAATCAGTAACTAAAGCAAAATCATTGGTTGGTGCAATTCTAAATGTAGATTTTGTCATTCTTGCCATTCCGGTAAAACGCACTCCTGAAACAATTAGACTAATTGCAAAAGAAATGAAAAGAGATTCTTATTTAATCGATATTTCTTCTCTGAAATTAAAAACAGTTTCTGCCCTCTCAAAAATTCCAGACAAGGTAAATCCTATTTGTATTCATCCCATGTTTGGACCTGGCACAAAAAAACTCAAAGGTCAAAATATCATATCAATTCCAATCAGAGATGCAAAAAAAGAACTTGCCATGGCAAAATCTCTTTTCCCTGATGCAACATTTGTCTCAATTGATGCAACGGAACATGACAAAAAAATTGCAGTAATTCTTGGTATGACGCATCTTGTCAATCTTTCACTTGCAAACATACTAGGAAAGGAAGAAAACTTTCCATTGATAGAAAAAATGTCAGGCACAACATTTAAAGCTCAAAAGATACTAACGGCCGGAATAATGACAGAAGCCCCTGAACTCCTAGAGACTATTATCTCAAATCCTGAAATTAAAAGATATGCTGAAGAATTGTGGAAAGACATAGGTAGAATGTTAATTTTAATTCAGGAAAATAAATCTGAAGAAATCATAAAATACATAAACTCTACCAAAGAAAAGCTAGCAAAAAATGTAGATCTCGAAGACTCGTATAAAAAATTAATATCGATGGTAAACTCCGTCGAAAAGTAGTTGTATTCCACAAGGATAGTCACATCCTTTCTTTTAAATGGAGATAAACTCCTCATTTTAAAGCGTAGCCAAAACGTAAAAAGCATGAAAGGTTTGTGGGCAGGAATAAGTGGAATAATAGAGGGAAAGGAGAAACCACTAGAAAGGGCAAAGACAGAGATTTTTGAAGAGGTAGGTATAACAGAAGATTCTATTGCTCTTCTTAAGGCTGCACCTAAAATGCAAATAAGCTCTCCGCAATATGCAAACCATCAATGGATAGTCTTCCCATTTTTGTTTTCGATTAAAAAAACTACGATCAAACTCAATTGGGAACATTCTGAATACAGGTGGATTAGTTTGAATGAGATTTCAAAATATCAAACAGTGCCCAGCTTAGATAAAGTGCTAGCTAGTTTGTTGTAATTTTTCTATCTCATCGTGGGTGTTGTATCTTTGTTGTGGAAGCATGATATACACGCAAGCTCCGCCACACATAGTACATGGAACGGTATTGCCATTTATTTGTCCTACCCTTCCATGTATGCGAGCTGCCTCTTCTGGATCTATTGAAAGAGCAATTTGTTTTTCCCAATTTAACGTGCGTCTTGCTTCAGTCATCTCCATATCCCATTTTATTGCCTTCTCGCGCAACTTTACTAAATCGCCAGCATGTGCATGTATCCTTTACGACATCAATCCTGCCTTTACTTCCTCTTGAGTTGGCCATGCCAAATGTTCAGAAGGGGTAAGATAACATAACAAATCTACTCCTTCAGCTGCAGAAACTGCCGCACCTATTGCGCTTGCAATGTGATCATGACCAGATGCGACATCAGTTACAAGGGGACCTAAGACATAGTATGGAACTTCGCCTATCAATGATTTTGCCAGTCGCACATTTGCTGCAACCTCATTTAGTGGAACATGCCCAGGACCCTCAACCATGACTTGAACATCTTTTTCATGAGCTCGTTTTGTCAGTCTTGAAACATTGATCATTTCCTGAACTTGTAATTCATCATGTGAATCCAGAATTGAACCTGGTCTTAGGGCATCTCCCAAGCTAAAAGTCACATCATATTTTCTTGCCAATTCAATTAGGTAATCAAAATGCTCAAAGTATGGATTTTCTTTGTCATACTTTAACATCCAGGCAGCAGTAATAGTTCCACCCTTACTTACTATTCCACCATGCCTTTTTACTGCAAGGATTCTTTTTGCAATTTCTTTTGTAATTCCAGAATGTATTGTGGTATAATCAACACCGTCTTTGATGTTTCTTTCAAAGGCATTAAGGAAATCATCTGCAGTAATATCAAGAGGATTTTTGTTCTTTTCTACACCATAGTTATAGGCCTCATACACCGGGACAGTACCAAATGTTATTGGTGCTGCTTCTAACAGAGTTCTTCTAAAGAGGCCTACATCCCCACCATCACTTAGGTCCATTATAGTATCAGCATGATACTTTACTGCAACTTTAGCTTTTTTTATCTCCTCTTCTAGACTATTTGTAAGAGTAGAATTACCAATGTTTACGTTTACCTTGGTTTTCATTCCTTTCCCAATTCCCACAACTCTTATTTTCTGATGTCGTTCGTTATTGTGCGGAATGATTATTGATCCATTTGCTATCTTGGGTACTAACCACTCTAAGGAGACATCCTCATCTTTTGCAACTGCCTGCATTTCATCCGTTGCAACGCCTCTACGTGCAGAACTCATTTGTGTAGCCAAATCATTATTTCTACCAAATGATTGGATTTAAACGTGAGTTTTTGAGAAAGAGGAGATTTGACTAATTATATATCAAAAGAGAAAATAGTAACCGAAAATTTTTAAGAAAAAGAAACTGTAGGAGACACGAGAAGTTTGTGAATGTACAACTTTTATTTTCATCGCTATCTCAATAATGCTACAGTTTCTTTCATTCAATACAAAATCCAAGGATTTAAAATCTGTCTGCCAAAAATGGCAATCAGAATTACTCTATTCTTATTTAATTTCCGTTATTCCAAGTAGTTTCTCTAATTCAACATTATGGGAATCTTTCTTTATCTGCAGAGACTTTGTGCTGAGTTCCTTTGCAAATATTCGCATTGGATTAAACTCCTTTTCTACTGTTTTTTGTTCTACATTGATTAATTTCAATATTGCATCCCTAATCAATGTAGAAGAAGGACATCCTACTATGTTACAAACATCAAGCAACTTACTATGCTCCTCTTCTGTCAGTTTTGTTGAGACGACCCTGTAGTAGACCACAGTATACATATGTGGATTAGGTAGATTAGTAGCTTTAAAGTTCAGAATGAGACATACAGTTTTTTAGGCGTGAGAAGAGTTGTACTTTTCTTTTCCAATGAACCTGTTTACATTTGGTTTACGCATGGTTAAGGGTGTAAAAAATACACCTATAACTTGAGTTTCATAACTTTAATTTATGATTGTATTATCCATCGCAGGATCCGACCCATCTGCAGGAGCAGGAATCCAAGCAGATTTAAAAACATTTTCTGCGCTTGAAGTTCACGGGTTAACAGTTGTAACAGCAATAACTAGTCAGAACACTTCAAAATTTTCCAAAGTTAAAGAAATTTCTGATGACATGATAGAAAGCCAACTTCAATCAGTTTTGTCAGATTTTGATATCGATGTGATAAAAATTGGAATGGTCTATAGCTCTCTAGTGATAAAAACAATTTATTCCGAGCTCAAAGAGATCAAGATACCTATAATCCTAGACCCAGTACTTGAATCAACAACTGGAGGAATCTTGATGAGAAAAGAGGCCTTACCTCTATTTAAAAAACTGCTTGTGCCGCTGTCTTTTGTCATAACCCCCAACATATTAGAAGCAGAAAGACTTTCTGGGATGAAAATAAAAACAATAAAAGACGTTAGGAAGGCTGCAACTGCCATCCACAACATGGGTGCAAAAAATGTTGTCATAAAAGGCGGTCATTTTGCAGGAAAATTTGCGACAGATCTTCTTTTGGAGGAAAATAAATTTCATATATTTTCTGGAAAAAGAATAAACCGGACAACGCATGGCAGCGGGTGTAATTTTTCAGCATCATTAGCAGTGAGCCTTGCGAAAGGAAACACTCTAAAAAATGCGGTAAAGTTTGCAAAAGAGTTCTCGTTTAAGTCTATCAACAGTTCGCAAAAAGTTGGAAGTGGTATATCCATAGCAAAAATTGGAAAAGCAGATGTTCTAGAAAAACAACTATCAAATGCAATATTCAAATTTACTAAATTAGAAAATATTTTCAAACACATACCAGAAGTTCAGACGAATTTTGTTTTTTCAAAACCAAATGCCCAATCATTAAGTGACATTTTAGGTGTTTCTGGAAGAATTGTAAAAGCTGACAAAAATGCAATTGTAGCTGGAAGTCTAAAATATGGTAGTTCAAGACATGTAGGATCCGCAGTTTTGGCTATGACAAAAAAGTTTCCATCCATACGTTCAGCTGTCAACATAAAATACGATAAGGAATTCATCAAAAAAGCAATCTCAAAAAATTTTTCTGTATTACATTATGTGAGATCCTCAGAGCCAGCCAAGACAAAGATCAAAGAAGGTCACACAATATCATGGGGAATTAAAAACGCAATTAGAGATACAACAATGCCTGCAGACTTGATATTTCATAAAGGAGACATTGGAAAAGAACCAATGATATTGATTTTTGGGACTAGTCCTGAGGAAGTTCTTGACAAGCTTACCAAAATTGTTACATAGAAACATTTCATCCTTCAATATAAATACCAGAATTTTAAACCTAGTTTCGTGAAAGCCGTAATTCTAGCAGGTGGACTTGGTACAAGACTTCAGCCTTATACAACTTTTCTACCAAAAGCAATGCTTCCTCTAGGGGAAAAACCTCTGCTTGAACATTTGATGGATTGGATAAAAAAGAACAAAATAGATTCAATTGTTCTTTGTGTTAGTTATTTGAGAAAAACAATAGAAGATTATTTTGAAGACGGTAGCAGATTCGGAGTGAAGATAGAATATGCAGTAGCAAATAGACCTCTTGCTACAGCTGGACAACTAAAGACAGCTGAGGAATTTGTTGATGATACTTTTGTTTGTGTGTATGGAGATTCTATTTTTGATTTTAATTTGAAAAGCATGATAGAAAATCATAAAAGAAAAAAAGCATTTGTCACCATGGCGTTATTTGAATACAAAACAAAACTTCAATATGGATTCATAGAGATGGACAAAAACAACAAAGTAACTGCGTGGAAAGAAAAACCAGAGGTAAAGGGAAACATCAACATTGGATGTTATGTGATGGAGCCTGCAGTCCTAAAACTGATTCCTCCAAACAAGCCCTACGGAATGGATGATGTTATTAAAAATGCAATCATGCGTAAAAACAAAATTGGCGGATTTTTAATTAAAAAAGGCTTCATGGACATAGGAGACAAAATTTCCTATAGAAGGGCATACCAGCATTACATAGAAAGACTTGGCCAGATCTGATGCTAAATCATGGCTGACGTAAAAATTCGTGAATTACAGGAAAAAGATCTATCCAATGGTTTTCTAGAATCCTTGGATTCCCTCAGGAAAGCAAGTGATCTAGATCCCAAAAAGGCAAAAAACATATTCAGAAATATAAAATCAAGGTCAGATTATGCAGTCTATGTCGCGGAACAGAATTCAAAGGTCATAGGTTCTGCTACCATATTCATTGAACAAAAATTTATTCATGATGGAGGCAGGGTAGGTCATATTGAAGATGTTGTTGTAAGAAAAGAGCATCAAGGAGAAGGCATTGGGCAAAAACTAGTTGTGGCCCTTCTTGCATATGCGGAAAAAAATAGTTGTTATAAAACAGTATTAGATTGCACGGATGAGGTAATGCCGTTTTATGAAAAACTTGGTTTTAAGCGTTACTCGAATTCTATGAGATTTGATCATCCATCAAAAAAATAATCCTTTTTTGGTTTTGGTTTGATCCTAAACAACAGGCCACCAACTATCATAGTAGGTATTGATGCTGCCATAAATAGCGGTGGAGTAATTGTGACTTCAGTAACAAGATATGATTGACCAATATGTGAAAGCAAAGTACTAGCATAATACATTCCTCCTAACGTTACAGCACCACCTGCAATAATCATTGAACCAATGAGCCGTGAACCATATCTGCGTGATAGCATGTATGATGCTCCAGCTAGAACTAATGCTGGTGCTATACCTATAGAAACAAATTCTAGAATTTTAGATCCTGGTTCAATGTCTTGGCTAGGATGCGTTAGAAAATTAAAAATCGATAAAATTTCGGCAACAAACATTACAAACAAACCAAGGCTTGCAGTGCCTATCCATTTTTCAATTGCCACAGAGATTATTTTTTTAATTCAATAAATAAACCAAGTG
>CAZDTF010000012.1:0-14110 GCA_964508325.1 uncultured Nitrosopumilaceae archaeon
CTAGCGCCAAAATTCTTGTTTTCATTTAGCTTCAAGTATATTATCCGATATTTATTGTCTTAATTTGATATTTCTAAATCTTGTAATTGTAATTACTCCTATTATTGAGATTATTACTAGTAATGCTGGCATTGGAAATTCTGGTACTGTACTTTCATTATGAGTCTGGAGGTTAAATGCACTAATCAAGGCAGTATGTATTTTCATATGCACGTCAGTCATTATTGTATTTCCATCAGCTTTGTTGTTCATGTCTTGCAAGAGCTTTGTAAATGCGGTAGATGTCATATTGTTATAAGTAGACTTGTCAGGATTCTTTGCAACCAAATCATTGAACATTTGTTGTGATGCTGATCCAAGTCCCATAGAATTCTCATACTTCAGTTGATCAACAATAACAACAGACATGCTACCGCCTGACATGCTACTGCTCATATTCATTTTGGACATATCATTTAGATCTACTGTAGAATTAATCGCATCACCATACTTCTCTAAAGCTTCTTTTAGGACAAAAGTTACTGCCAATGCTTGAATGGTGGAATTGTTAAGCTTATCTTTGTCAATTCTGACTGGAATAGCTTCATCAAGATATTCACCTAGTTGTGAAACATCTGTGTTAACAGCAGATTGGTTTCCAGATCTTGCATCAATTATAGTGGAATTAATTGTGGCTGGAATTTCCTTTTGTAATAATGTATTTCTTTCTCCCATTTCTTTCGTATCATTTGCATTCCAGTATTCACCCAATGCATCTGAATAGTAATCAATTGCTTTTGAATCTGAAACATGTTTTGCAATAAAACCAACCTCTGTTTTTATCTCACATACTTTGGCAAGAAAAGCTGCACTCTCGTCCCCACCAAAATTATGTGCATAAGCAGGATGAGAGTATATCAATCCAGAAGAGATTATACCGGCTAGTAATAATGCTACGACCCTTTTGTTCATAAAATTCGGATCTTCCCATCGCTTAAATATTTTCTAGTACAAACATAGAACATTGAATAATATCAAAAATAAAAAAATTCTAATTTGATGATTGTACCAGTTTTTAGCAAGAACCTTATAGTAAAGTTGACTTTATTATTATCGTACATGAATAAATTTAACAGCAAATTATCATTTCAAATTATTTTAATCGTTGCAATCATCTCATCTATCGTATTTGTAATTCCAAATATTCCTAACTCTTATGCACATGCTTTTGTCACAAAAAGTGATCCTGCTCAAGGGAAATCTTTAGCAACTCAGCCATCAAAAGTTGATGTATACTTTAGTGATCCTATCGATATTCGTTATAGCCAGCTAAAAGTTTTGAATTCTAGTGGAAATGAAGTACAACAAAAAGATCTACATTACATCAACAACGAACAATCTACGTTAAGTGTATCATTACCATCTGGACTTAAGGATGGGATTTATACCATTACTACCAAGGTCCTTGACCAAACAGATGGCCATGTAACCAAAGATGCAATAGTCTTTGCAATAGGCCAAGCAGTTCCTCAAAATATTTCAAGCCTTACAACATCAAATAACTACCAAGAAGTCTCAATACCAGAAGCAATTGCAAGATTTCCTGCATTAGTTGGTCAGGTCATAGTAGTTGGAATTTCATTTGCAACATTATGGCTATGGGAACCTATATCACGAATTCCATGGTTAGGAAACTCGTTAACAGAAACTAGAACAAGAATTGATACAAGTATGCTAAAACTAGCTATGATCGGTTCCATCATAATATTATCTTCTGGTTTTGCCATGATTGCTGTTCAAGCCTATTCGATTAATGCAGGGATCTTAGATGCAATATCTACGAAATTTGGAAGTATTTGGATTATCAGGATGATTGCCTCATCCGCACTGTTTGGGTTATCTTTTACCATGTATCACAGGATAAAAAAATCAAATACAATTACACCCAATTTCCATGTCTTAGGATTATTTGGAATTGGTTTAGTTGTACTTGCAACTACAAGTTTAATCAGTCATGCTGCAGCAACTGGCAAGATACTACCGTTAATACTAGATTTCATACACAATGTAGTTGCTTCTCTTTGGATTGGTGGTATAATCTACATTGCATTCATTTTCATGCCAAAGATAATGCAACTTGTTGATCAAAATATCAGTGTACCTACACTATCAATTTTGATTCCCAGGTTCTCAACAATTGCAATAACAATTCTTGGTGCTATTGCAATTACTGGTCCATTTTTGCTATATTCTCTGGAAAATAATCTTGCCTTAACCTTGGCATCAACATATGGCAAAATACTAATCGTTAAGCTTTCTTTTGCTTTAGTCATGATAGCTATAGGTGCCTATAATCAAATGATAATCCACAAACAGGCATTCAATACAACTACGATATTAGTTTCAAAAGGTAGAACAGTTGACAAAACAGATGAATCAAAAACAATTTTATCAAAATTTAGTAAAACCACAAAAATAGAATCTATAATTGGTATAGCTCTAATTGCTTCAGTTGCTATCCTTGTTGATTCTGGAGTGCCATCAAGTGAATTTCAGAATCAGCTACAATCTATACAACAACAAAACATCTTTGCTCTAGCTACATCAGACAGCACAATATCTAACAATGAATTGACAGAAACAAGATTTGTAGAAAATGGGAGTAGAGTATTACTTACAATAAATCCATTTTCTACAGGTAATAATGACTTTAAAATCTCATTTTTAGATTCAAACAAAAATCCAATCAATATGAAATCAGTCCAGTTGAAATTAACCCAAGTAGATAAAGGAATAGGCCCAAACACAATAGATGCGCAGCAAGTTTCTACAGGAGTATTTTCTGCAAGCACTGCCTTTGGATTTCCTGGACATTGGAACGCACGAGTAGAAGGGGTTCAAAATAAGGAAAATTCACTTAATCTTGTTGCATCTTATGATGATTTGTTTGTTAAACCAAATCTGGACAGTTTAGCAGTTAATATTAAAGAATTCAAACCATCTGGAAACAATACCTTACCGTTCTATCCTGTTTATGATAACAGTAGAAACCTAGTGTGGATTGGTGATTCCGCTATAAACAGTGGCAGAATATTTGAATTTGATCTAAATACAACTAAATTCATTGAACATAAAATTAATGGAATTAACATTGTGTCAGCTATTGCTCTAGATTCTGGAAATAATGTATGGTATACAGATCCCATTTCAAAATCACTTGGAAATTATAATCCAAATGATGATTCTAATCATATTTACAAAGTTCCAACTCAGGGAATTATTTCTGGTATCACAATAGATGATTCTAACAACATTTGGTTAATTGATGCAACTAGTAATGTAGTCTTAAAATTTAATCCTAGTGTTAATAATTTTACTTCAATATATCTAGGGAATGGTTCTCAACCCCTAGGAATTACCAAAGATAAATCAACTGGGCAAGTTTGGGTAGCAGAAGGAATAGGAAAGATAACTAGTATTGATCCTAACAATTACAGTATTAATGAATATACCCCAGTAGAAAACAATGTCACACTTGCTACTCCTACTGGTATAATTTCTGATCCAGAAACAGGTAACATTTTAGTTTCCGAGCATGATGGTTATGCTGTATCGGTTTTTAGTCCACTATTAAAGACCTTCAAAAAATATACACTAGATTCACACGGCTTACCACTTGGAATGGTTTTTGATAATTATCACAATCTATGGATCGCACAACACAAATTGGATAAAATTGCAGTAATGGATGCCAGAACAGGCCAATTCCGTGAATTTAATATACCATCAACAAATTCTTTCGTACAATGGATAACTGCAGATTCTCAAGGCAACATAATCATGGCAGAACAACAAGCACATAAACTTGGAATTATAACAACAAGTGTAAATTCTGCCTTAACACAAGATAATTCTCAAGCAAATCAAACAAACAACTTACCTGCAGGTATTCCTCGTTTAGGATTTAGTTATGCTGAGGTGGTGGCTCCTTCAATTGCCGGATTACTTGTAGTAGTAGCTTTCTTTTACTCAAAAAGTATTATAGATCTTAAGAATAGTGTGAAACAAGTAGAGAAAAACATAAATTAACAAATCTAATTTAATTAATCCTAGTTTTACTCTTGTACCAGTTCGTTTAAATTTCTGAAAAGCTAATTCTAATTGTGTTTAGATACCGCGAGATGGTGGAAAACAAATCCACCCTATTTAGTATAGTGATATTTTCAATTGTTGGAATATTATCGATACCTATTTTACTGCCACACATATCTCATCAATTTCAGTTTTTTCATATCCTGTTACATCTTTCAGGAATTAGTATTGCTGTTTTTCTAAGCATTATATCTGCACTAGCATATTCAAAAACTAGAACTAGAAGACTTTTGTTTACCATGATTGCTTTTTCTATGTTTGTAGCATCTGAATCATTTTCCGCAATAGATGCAGCTTGGCAGTATACATATTATCTTGGTGAATTTTCTTCAGCTGAATTGGCACACATTCTTATGATTGGTACTCTAGGAATGTTTGCGTTAAGTGTCTTTAGGAGAGATTGAAATGGATAGAAGTTTGCAAATAATTGATGTTATTGAAAAAAATCCCGGAATAAAATTTCGTGAGATAATGCGAGAAACTGGAATGAAAAATGGTGTATTAAGCTATCATACAAGAAAATTAGAAAAGATCGGAGTTGTAAAGGTAGAAAGAACTCCAAGGCAAACCAGATTCTATCCACTTGGTGTTACAAATGAAGAATCAGTTTTGATAAAAAGTCTTAGACAAGAAACTCCAAGACAGATTTTGTTATCATTACTTGTTGAAGATGCACTTACGTTTAGCAAGATGGTTGAAAAAGTAAAAAAATCCCCTTCTACAGTCTCTATCTATCTTAGTCAACTAATTGATGAGAATATTGTAGAAATTAAAGTTATTAAACTAAAAAAAGTCATTTACATAAAAGATGAAGAAACAGTTCTAAAAGCAATTAATAAATATCATCCAACATTAATGGAAAGATCAGCAGACCGTCTCGCAGATATTTTCAATTCTCTTTAAAACATTAAATAATTAAATTTCGATTGAAATAATAACTCGTGTAATATAATTTTCATTAATTTATGGGTAAAAAAAATGAAAAAGATAGGGACAAAACGAGCGAATCGGTGAAAAAACCAACAAAGATGAGAAATAAGATGATTGCTCTTGCTGTAGTTGGAGGAATTGTTGCGGTGGTCGCATTTATCAGTTATAATTTAGATAATAGTTCTTCTAGTAAAGCAGCACTAATAGATGGTATAGAATGTGATGCTGTCGAATATGGAACTTTTCATGTGCATGCACATCTTGACGTTTTTGTTGATGGCCAGCCATATATTGTTCCTTCACAAGTTGGCATAATGAGTGGCACATGTTTGTACTGGTTGCATACACATAACACAAGCGGAATTATACACATAGAAGCTCCTACAACTAGACAATTTACACTTGGTCAATTTTTTGACATATGGAAATCTACTGGAAGTGCATTGCCTCCAGCTAATGGAACTCCAGAAATATTCGTGAATGGTCAAAAAGTCAACACGAGTTTGATGGACATACAGTTAAATCCACATGATGAAATTTCGGTTGTGTATGGTACAGAACCAACTTACATACCAAAGTTCTATCAATTTCCAGAGGGGTTATAGAAACACTTACTACACCATAATGGTAATTTAAAAAATGTTTATCTAATTTAATAATATATGACATCGAATCAGTTTTTATGATTATCCATTTACATCAAATAACACAGCTTAGGAATTAACTCGTGTTTATTTAGAGTAATGGAATTAATTATAGTATAGAATTGTGATATTATTTGAATAACACAAAATATTTTCTTGCATTGGTAATGTTTGGATTTTCTGGTCTTCTGTTTTTGTCAGCCTACGGTGATGGTTTAGCAAGTGAGACATTACCCCCCGAATCTGTAGGAAAAGGAAATGTTACTTTGTCCATAAATACAAGCCCAACTGGAAGTACTGACAAACAAGTCGCATTCCAACTTTATGGAACAAATACAGGTCAACAAATTCCTGATGTTACATTTCTGATCGAGATATCAAAAGGAGGAAAAAACCTGTTTAGTCACATCTTCAAGGAGGATCAAGGGACAATACTTATGACATTAGTACAAACCAATGCAAGTCAGACATCAGTTGTGGAAGAAAACAAATCCGTATTTGGTCAAATATTTGGTAGCAATAGTGATACGATAGACATCTTAGGTCCTGATTTTAAAGCAGGACTGTATAGATTTCATATTGAAATTTTGAGTGCATACTCATATGATCCTCTTCCAATTCCCCTAAAATATGATCCAAAAATATCAATTCCAGAATATGACACATATACTATTAATGATAATACCTATGGGAGTCAAACAGTAAAAATTATTGGATATTATGACCAGATAAGGAACTTTCAATACGATGTAGAAAAAAAATCCTTAAGTTTTGTAATGCCGTTTGATTGGTCAAATGATAACATAAATGCAGTTAGTGTAGTTCATCAAGAAATCCAGATTCCAAAAACATGGGGAGACTTCTTAGCCACAAAATATGATGCGTACATCAACGGAATAAAGTTGCCAGATAAGACAGTTATAATAGATGATTATTCTTCAGATGGAAGGATAATTCATCTAATATTGTACAAAGAGGGTGTTATGAATTTGTTAAAAACACAACAAAACCCTAAGCAGGAAATGGATTATTCATTAATTCCAAGTAATGAAACTAGTTTCCCAATTATACAATTCACAAGAAATGCACAGTTCAAAATCAGTCTGAGCTGGAACCCTCCAAAGATTATTGCGGGATCTAATACCTCCTTTTCCTTTAAAATACTTGATCCTTATCTCATAAACCAAACAGCTAGTGCAATAAGTTATGACTTTGCGATAATTGCAAATCATAATCTAATCTTCCAGAAATCTGGCGTGACCTCTGATTCTGGTAAAAATAATACCATTGATGTACCCATACCAGCAAATGCTGCAGGGCCAATCACAATTGCATTTGAAAATCTAAATGGAAGTAGCTTTACTGCTGCAGAATTTACCTCATTTGTATCTAATCCTATACCTGTACCGGAATTTCCGTTTAGTTTGCTGATAGTTTTTGTGATGTTTGTAATTGTGATCTCTCTTTCAAGATTAACAAAATTTAGAACCTATACCTGATTAGGAACCAAAGTAAAATATCGATTTTTAATTTAGTAAAGATTTTGTGACAAAAAAGTTGTAAACAAAAATATATACACCATGTAATCAGAAAAAGAGAGATTCTTTAAGATGATAGACATTTGGCCTTTTGTTGCAATATCAATTCCAACCATGATCATCCTTGGAATGCGTCATGGATTTGATGTAGACCATATTACCGCTATAGATAATCTTGTACGTTTGCACAACACTGTAAAAAAATCCAGATGGGTTGGGGCAGGATTTAGCTTAGGCCACATGGTATCCGTGTTAGCTGAAATGATTTTCATAATATACGTAATTGGCAGTATTACTAATGTTGACAATCTTGCATTTTTTGGGGGTGTAATAGGGGCTGTTGCTTTGGGTACGATTGGAGCTATCAACATCTATGCAATGAAAAAGTGGGGTAGGAGCGGTTCAGCCATACTTGCTACCAAGATTCTAAATAAAACAGGAATGCTTGGCCCCTTTGTATCTGCTCTTGTTACTGGCCTGGTTTTTGGTTTAGGCTTTGATACTGCCACACAAATTTCTGCAATAACTCTATCCGCAGTAGCATCTGCAACTGCTGGAATACAAGTGTCTCTAATACTTGCAGGATTCTTTGCCTTAGGCATGATTCCAGTAGATACACTAGATAGTGTTATACTTCGCTCCGCGTTTTCTAGGATTTTTAATACCAAAGGCTTTCGATACATGTCATATGCACTAAGTGGAGCCGCAATGACAGTAGCCTCAATAACATCATACGAAGTATTAACAAACTCAGAGATACTACCGAAATGGACAGGGCCTGCCTTAGCAATATCCATAATTTCGTTATCATTTGGGTATGCTTTTGCAACACGAAAGAATAGAATTTTAGATAAAAATGGTATTGATAAACAGAAACGCGAAGAAAAAACCAAGTAACTTTAGCTATTTCTAGTATTCTTATTTGTTGATTTTGTCTTAAAGATTTTACAAGTAAAGTAACTAGAAACATTGCAATTGATATAACTACTATTGTCCTAGACGAAGCAAATTATAGTCTGTATTAATTATCACATGGTTTCTCAATTGGTTAATGACTTAGGATAGGATTTTCTTTTGATGTTGTTTTATTTGAAAATAAACCTAAACGTTTTATCATTAATGTGCCAACATACATTGCAACTAATATCATCACTATAGTTCCTGATGGTGCCAAATTAAGAGGATATGATAAGATTATGCCAGTTATTGTTGCTGTTATTGATAAAGAGATAGAGATGATCATTGTTTTTTTGAATCCCTTTCCAACCATAATACTTGTTAGATTGGGTAAAACTATCAACGCAGAAATGAGCAGAATTCCAACCAATCGCATTGTTACAATTACAGTAACAGCTGCTAAAGCTATGAAAAGGTAATTTAGTTTATCCACAGGTACTCCATTTACTTTTGCTTGCTCTTCATCAAATGTGAAATGTAGTAATGGTTTTCGCAGTGCAATGATTATGGCTATCACACCACAACTTATTCCTAAAATTAACATTACATCACTTATACTGGTTAGCAAAACGCTTCCAAAGAGGAAGCTAAAAAGATCAATGGTGAATCCATGGGCTGCGCTAACAAGAATTACTCCCATGCCCAATCCAGATGATAACATCACAGCAATCGCGGCATCTCCAGATATCTTAGTGCTTTTTCTTAATTTTGTAATTCCCAATGCTGCGGCAACAGAAACTATAGTCGCAGTCCAAATTGGATATATGTTAATAAAATATCCAAGAGCTATTCCTCCAAATGCCATATGTGAGATAGCATCTCCAAAAAGAGAATATCTTTTCAATACTAAGTACAAGCCTACCATAGAACAGCAAATTGCTCCTGCTACACCTGAAATGAGAGCTCTTTGCATAAAACCATAGGTCAGGAAATCAAGAACCATATAATCACGGTTCGTGGTGATGCATATGCATTTGCATAGCTGATTCTGAATATGTTTTTAATAGCTCTTTGTTTGAAAAGAATTCATTTTTTTCACCGTGGAAGAATAAATCTCTGTTCATGCATGCCACTTTGGTAGCATGATCTGAAATTGCAGTAAGGTCATGTGAAGCCCATATTACAGTAATCTTGTTTTCTTTGTTAATTTTTCTGATTACTGAATAGAATTTATTCTGTACCTCTACGTCGACTCCAGTAACTGGTTCGTCTAATATCAGCAATACTGGTTCTTTGACAAGAGCCTTTGCAATGAATGTACGTTGCTGTTCTCCTCCTGATAGCTCATTGATTCTCCTATCTTTTAATGATTCTAATTCAACAATTTCCAGGACTTTTTCTATTTTTTCACTTTCTTTATTTGATGATCCAAATATTCTATTCCAACAGCATCCACAACTTTGAATCAACTTTACGCCTTCCCTTAATTTTTTCTCTGATAGTGTCCCCATTGCAACAACATCTGAAACAGTCGCGGGAAAGTTCGGTTCAAAATTTACTTTTTGCGGAACATATCCTATCATAGGAAGCAATGTATCGTACTGATGTCCCTTATATCCAAATAATTTAATTTTTCCCTGATAGCTTTGTAATCCTAGAATAGCCCTAAATAACGTGGTTTTACCCGCCCCGTTTGGTCCGACTACACCTAGAAGATCTCCTTCTTGAACACTGAAACTAATGTTGTTTATCGCTAAAGCTCCGTTATGACTCACAGAAACATTTTCGACGTCTAATACATTCATTGACATTTTAGCGCTACTTTGAGATTGTCTAGGTTTTGATACCATTTATCTAGGAATGTTATTCCCTCTTGTTGTTCGGTTTGGTTTTTTATACCCTCAAGAGGACTCAATACTCTTGTTTGAGCACCAATGTCGGTTGCCAGAGTTTGAGCAAGTTTTGGATCCACAAGATCTTCAGAAAAGATTATTTTCACGTTATTTTGTTTAGCAATATTTTTTATTTTTTCTATATCTTGAGATGCCACTTCAGCCTTTGGTGCATTTCATTATATCCAATAATAATTTAATCCGTATCTTTGTGAAAAGTAATTAAATGCATTATGAAATGATACAAAAGTGTGTGTCTGGCAATTTGATAATCCCGATTTGATATCTTGATCTAATTTTGCTAGCTTTGTAATGTATGTATTTGCATTGGTTTCGTAATACTGAGCGTTTGCAGGATCAGCTTTTTCCATTGCATTTGCAATATTTCTGATCTCTTGTTGTGCAAGTATGGGATCATTCCACACATGGGGATCCTTTCCTCCTTGTTCTATTACGGGCTTGGCTTCATCTGGGTTCATATGCACAACATCTGCATCCTGCATTTGAATTCCTTGCGAAGCTCTTACAAATGTTGTATTTGAAAAATTGCCTAAAGACAAAAATTGAGGAATAAATGCTTCTATGCCAGCTCCATTATATATGAAAAGTTGAGAGTTTTGTAAATCTTGTATTGCTTGAGCTGTAGGTTCCCATCCGTGTGGTTCATCACCATTTGGAATAAAAGTACTAACATCAGCCCTGTCACCAGCAACATTTCTTGCAAATTCATACATTGGGAAAAAAGATGCTATTACTTTGATCTTTAAAGTTGTACCTGTAATGTTTGCAACAGAATTCTGTGGAGTTTTGGATTGATGAAAAATACTCGCATTAATTGATACAACAATAACGATTATGACAGACACAATTATTCCGCCAATTATGGCTACACTCTTGCCTGATTTCACACTTTACACGATTATATTGTTATTAATAAATTTACAAAAAATTAATAATAATTACTGCTAACCTTATAAAATACTTAATAATATTACCAATGTGCCTATCGTATCCGTATCGCTAAACGACGAAATTCTCTCTGAAATAGATAAACTACAAAAATCCATGGGGTTTTCTGGTAGATCTGAAATAATACGAGCTGGACTAAGGACACTTATTTCAGAAGAAAAACAAAGATCTAACCTTTCGGGTTTGATACATGCAATATTAATGGTTGTTCATGACGAAGAGTCAGAGCAGATAGTAACTGGAATTAAACATAATTATGAAGGTCTTATCGGTACTCATCTTCATAGCAAGATAGATGGAAACAAGTGCATGGAGCTTTTTTTGCTTCACGGTGAAGCTGAAAAGGTAGATGTTATGACAAGAGATTTTCAGACAAATAGAAAAATGGATCATGTAAAGCTTGTCGCAATGTAATGAAAATTGATACTATTTGTGTATCCTTTATTGACTTAATATTTTTACGAAGTTTGCAACAGATTCATGATAAGAAAACTCTTCTAGCTGGTTTTTGATTTTTTCTACAATCACGTTGGAAGCGTTGCCATATAATTCCTCTAAAATTTCTTTTAGGTATTCAGGATGCTCGTAACAGTCAGGGAGATAACAGTGATATTTTTTATATAGATCGTGCGCTACTTTGTCATACATTTCTTTTCCAATACCAAGTAGTGTTGTTTCTACAACAAGGCTGACGAGTGCCTTTCTAACTAGATTATTGTTATCATCCATACTTTAATTCAACCCCTTGTTCATTCATGGCTATCAATTCTTCCCTTTTATTGCTATTCATTGGTAAAGTGTGTTGACATGTCATGTATAACAAAAACAGATACTATGCTGACTCGATACTCTTAAGATTTTCTTCTGAAGACATTTCTTTAGAGGTTGTAACTAATTAAAAACCATTTTCATTTAAAATTAGTGCAAGAAGGGCTGCACGCGTATCTTTACCATATTCAGCTTGTTTGAAGTATTTTGCTTGTTTTGTAGAATCCAAATCAGGCGAAATCTCATCAAGACGAGGCAATGGATGCATGATTATCGCATCATCTTTCATTTTCTTTAACATATCAGGTACAATCTTGTAGCTTCCTTTGACTTTGACATATTCTTCAATATCAGCAAATCTTTCTTTTTGTATCCTAGTAACATAAAGAACATCAAATTCATCTAGATTTTCCTCTAGATCTGTTGATTCTTTGTAAGGCAGTCGTTTATTGATCTCATAAGTAGAATCAGCACGAATTTTCAAAGCTGTTGGGGAAATTAGATGTACGTCAACTTTGTAGTTACTTAGTGCATAAAGTAAGGAGTAAACAGTTCTGCCGTATTTCAGATCACCAACAATTCCTATTTTAAGACCATCAATTCTTTTTTTCTCTTTCCCAATTGTATAAAGATCTAGTATTGCCTGAGTTGGATGTTCTTCAGTTCCACTTCCGGCGTTTATCATTGGTTTCTCTGATACTTCAGCTGCAAACCTACTAGAACCATCAAGCTGGTGGCGTAATACAAGAACATCAGAATAAAGTGACATTATCTTTACAGTATCAGCAAGACTCTCACCTTTTTTGGTAGAAGAAGATGAAGCATCAGCTATTCCTATTGATGTGCCGCCAATTGATGCCATTGCAGCTTCAAAACTTAATCTGGTCCTTGTGCTTGGTTCAAAGAAAAGATATCCCAAAGTTTTTCCTCTGCCAAGTTCGCGACGTTCTGTGCCATCCATCTTAATTATTTTATCAGTTGCTTCAAAAATACTCTCAAATTTTTTCTTATCAAAATCGCGGATTGAGACAATATCTTTTTGGAAAAAAGAATTGCTCATTCTCGTTCAATAATATATATGAGTACTATACAAAGTATTCCAATGTCAGAATCTGATCTTATAGTAAGACGGATCAAGAATGGTACTGTGATTGATCATATTGAGGCAGGAAAAGGTCTCAAAGTTCTAAATGCACTTGAGATAGATGGAAAAGATGGTAATGTTATAACATTAGCACTAAATGTGCCTAGTTCAAAGGTTGCAAAAAAAGATATCATAAAAGTTGAAAATAGATTTCTAAAAGATGGTGATACCAACAAACTTGCACTGATTGCACCAAAAGCTACTGTAAATATCATCAAAGACTATAAACTGGTTGAAAAAAGGCGAGTAACTCTTCCAAATGAAATTGAACGAATATTCAGATGTTCAAATCCAGAGTGCATAACAAATAGTGGTGAAGATATTGAACCGATAATGGATGTAGTTGATAAAACTGGTCTTGTCCTTAGATGCAGATATTGTACAAGAACTCTAGATGTAAACGAATTAAAATATTATTAATTAACTCAAAATACAGAATTATTTTTTGACTTTGGTTTTTTCTTTTATTTCCAATTCGTATTGGTCATAAGTAAATTTGCGCATAGTTCCAAATGGTCTAAATGCTCTACCGTTTCCATGATAAAATTTAGAGAAAAATTCCACATAAACCAATCTTGCTCCCTGAATGCCAGGCTCAAAAACTCCAATTATTATATTGAATATGTGACCAATGAAAAGAATCATTGTTCCAAGAACAATAAATGGTATTGAATGATGTAGTGTTTTTATGAAAATGAAATCAATTACATCAGCTAGTATTACTGAGGCTAATAGAATTCCAACAATTCTTGTGTAAGAAAGTATGTGACTGACTATAGACGGTAACTCCATAATAGCTCTTGGACCTTCTCCAACGAACATTAAACCTATTCCACCTAATAGCAATCCAATGTAACCAATTCCCTCTACATGGTGAATTGGATTGATGTGTCCATGATGCATTAATGCTAATCCTGTCATCACAACACCCCAGCCAAATACCAACCAGCCAACTTTTCCAATGGCATGTTTCTTTTCACCCTCTCTTAGACTATTGAGGATTCCAAGAATTAGGCCAAATGTTACCATGCCTAGCCCGATATATCCACTGATTAACAAAAGTCTACGTAATCCTACAATGGGATTAAAGATCGCTCCACTAGCAGGAAGAAGTTGCATACCAAGTGCCGTGTTTATATAATTAAACAGATAGCCATTGAGATGAAATCCAAAGTACAGATTGAATGTAAATCCTAA
>CAZDTF010000013.1:0-14025 GCA_964508325.1 uncultured Nitrosopumilaceae archaeon
ATATACAATTAATTGCTGGTAGGCAGAACACTTTATTACATCATTTTCGAATCTAATTCAAGAGAAGGACAGGCCGGGAAAGTTCTATCCTGACAAAGCAAAGTCACTAGGAGTTCCAGAAGGCAAAATGTGGCATGAGCTTCAGAGAGGAAAAGAAGTAAACGTTGGAAACAAGATAATAAAACCATCAGATGTGATGGGTGAAAAACGGCCTGGAAAAAAGATTGGAATATCAGGGGACACTAGGCCGACAAAAAAGCTTGAAGAATTTTTCAAAAATTGCGATTATATCACATTTGATTCCACATATTCAGATGAGCTAAAAGAAAAGGCAAAAGAAAATTACCATTCTACAGCAAAGGAAGCGGCCGAGCTTGCAAAAAAAGCTGGCGTGTCAAATCTTATCCTGACACATTTTTCAGCAAGATATGACGATGCAGAGATTCTGGTAAAAGAAGCTCAATCAATACATGACTCAGTATTGGCAGCAAAGGATCTTTTAGAGATAGAGATCAAGTGAGATGTTTGAGCCAATAGCTGAAAAATTAAAAAAAGCGGAAAAGATTGTCTTTGTTACTGGTGCAGGAATATCACAGGAAAGCGGCATCCCAACCTTTAGGGGAAAAGACGGCCTGTGGAGAAAATATGATGCCATGCAGCTTGCAACAATTGATGCGTTTTATGAAAATCCAAAGCTAGTCTGGGAGTGGTACGAGGAGCGAAGAAAAAACATCCTTGCCGCACAGCCAAATGCAGGGCATGTTACCATAGCAGATCTGGAAAAATACAAGCAGGTTCGTGTTCTGACTCAAAACATAGATGGATTACACCAAAGAGCCGGAAGCAACCATGTCTACGAATTACACGGTAGCATCATTACAATAAAGTGCACAGTCTGTGATTTTAAAGAAAAAATTACAGGTAATTTTCCAGATCTTCCTCCCCGCTGCAAGTGCGGCAATATTTTAAGACCTGATGTTGTATGGTTTGGCGAAGCGTTGCCACAAAAGATTTGGGCTGAGGCAATGATACATGCAAATTCATGCAATCTAATGTTTGTAGTTGGTACCTCACTTGCAGTATCGCCTGCAAACATGCTGCCGATATACGCAAGGCAAAATGGAGCTACTCTAGTTGAGGTAAACCCTGAAGAAACCCCAATGTCTGAAAGTATGGATCTATCCATTAGGTCAACATCCGCAAAGGCATTGCCTGAGCTTCTCTCAATTGTATCAAAATGATAAGTTTGCACCTAACTTCCTAACCTTCCATAATTTTGAAAAATTTTGCTTGTGCCTCTTCTAAATCCACTATGACCATTAATTCTAATTTAATTTCAGCCAAAATGGATTTGTAATCATCTTTGTACACCTCCTTTAGTACGGTTTTCAGAAATTCTGGGTGTTCAAAGCAATCAATCAGTTCGCAACCATAAAGAGAATCAAGTTTTGCTGTTACTAAATTATACTTGGTGTTACCTTTTCGCATCAGAGCTATTTCTACGCAGGTCATAAATGCTAATATGTCATCTTTATGTGGACCCACCGCAGTCTCGTCTGATTAATAGGTTTTAAATATTTCCAAAGCTGGAAACAATCAGAATTTTTTAAAACTATGTTAGAAAACTATTTTAATTGATTTGTTGTGATTAGAGTTTAGCTAAATTTAGTAGATTTTCCCTTTTGATAGTGTTTTGTATTAGTATTGATCCAATTTGTTATTTACCTAACTTTACACTTCAAAACCCTATTGAACAGTTAAATTATAATTTTGAAAAATGATTTACCTTAATTCTTCGGCATCAAATTTGGGTAAAATTAGTACACTATATCCGAGATCATTCCAGACTGACTTTATTAAAGCAAGATAAGAATCACCAAAGAGATCTTCAAGTACCATATGTAGGAACTCCGGATTTTTGTAACAATCTGGTATGTAACAATGATATCTGTCAAATAGTCTTTCTCTAACTGTGGCAAGAATAGAATTGCCGAATTTTTCTGTAATAGCTTTTTCAATTGTTAGTGTTACTAATGCTTTTTTTGCCTGCACACCCCATTCTTGAGACTTTAACTCTGTTTCCATATCTTCCAAATTGACAAATATGATTAAAGAAAGCTAGTTTTTTCAAAATAAAAAACCCGGCATTTATTTAATTTAGTCACGAATAATGAAAACGAGCAGGTATACTTCTGAGTCATGATAATCAAGTAATAAAATAATGTAAAATTAAATCGTAGATAAAAGCAGGGGATCTTTTGGTAATTTGATGATAAAAAGTGCCCCGTTTTTCTCGCTGTTTGTCGGTTCTATGGTACCATGATGTTTTTCAATAATACTCTTGCAGCTTGGCAACCCAAGTCCTGTACCAATCTGTCGTGTAGTAAAGAGAGGATCAAATATCTTTGGCAAGATATTTGCAGGGATACCAGGACCGGAATCCTCTATCTCTATTATTATTTTGTTCTTTTTATCCAAGAGGCGGATGTCTATTTTACCTCTATTACTCATCGCTTGAATAGCATTTGTTATCAGATTCACAAATACCACTTCAAGCTTTTCATGATCACATGTAAAGGTTGTATCATTTTTTGGTAGGTTAATTGTTATAGTGTTTGGAAGTATCATTCTGTCTAGTGCTGATGCAAGAATTTGTGACAATGATGTACTTGTATAATTCAAAGGCTTTGGAGTTACATAATCCAATACCTCGTCGATTTGATGAGTCATTCTTAAAATTGCCCTCTCTAGTCTGGCCAAATTGGTCGTGGTTCTTTCATCCATAGTCGGATTTGTTATTTTCATTATTCCAACAGTGTTTTTTATTACACCCAATGGATTCCTTAAATCATGTGCAATTCGAGCAGACAGCTCTCCAATTGCTGAAAATCTTTTTGTCCTTTCCTCCTCAAGAGCTCGCTTTGTCTTGTATATCTCTGACATGTTTCTTATTACCGTATTGCTGCCAATTAAATTTCCATCATCATCGTACAGCGGAGTGGCACTAAGAAGTACCGGAAAGGTAGAACCATCTTTTCTCTTAAACCACATCTCCCTGTTTTCTACATGGCCTTCTTTTCTCCATGTTGTAAAAGAATCAATAATATCCTTGAGACTTTCTTTTGCTATATGTTCAAAGATAGATTTCCCAATTATCTCATCTTTTGTATAGCCTAGGGTATTTGCATAAGATTTGTTACAATTAATAATTTTACCATTGATATCTATTGTTCGTAATAAGACAGGTGATTCTTCATACAAATTCTTATATTTTTTCTCTGTTTCCGCAAGAAGATTGTGTGCATTTTGAAGTTCCTCAAATTGATCTCTTAGGCGAGCATCATCTTCTTCTAGCTTTTTTCTTGCTTCATAAATTTCCGTCAGATCTGTTAATGCAACGGTTCTACCAATCACATTTCCATTTTCATCATACAAGGTTCCTCCACTTAGAAGAGACGGGAAAATTGTTCCATTTTTCCTTTTCACCCAGATTTCTATATAAGAAACTTCTTTGGTTTTTTTCCAATCTTCAAGATTATTCTTCATTTCCTTTAAGCTTCTTTCTGCAGTATGATCATAAATCGACATTCCTATAGCTTCGTTTTTTGTATAACCAAGAGTATTTGCATATGCCTCATTACAGTCTGTAAGAATTCCTTCGGTCGTAATTGTACGAAGTAAGACGGGTGTTTTTTCATAAAGGGTTCTATATTTTTGCTCAGTTGTGCCAAGAAGTTCGTGTGCCTCCCTTAGCTCATCATATTGTGATCTAAGACGAGTTTCCTTCTCTTCAATAATTTTTCTTGCTTCATAGATCTCAGTAATATCTCTGATTACCGTATTGCTGCCAATTAAATTTCCATCATCATCGTACAGCGGAGTGGCACTAAGAAGTACCGGAAAGGTAGAACCATCTTTTCTCTTAAACCACATCTCCCTGTTTTCTACATGGCCTTCTTTTCTCCATGTTGTAAAAGCCTCAATAATATCCTTGAGACTTTGTTTTGTTGTATGATCAAAGATAGATTTCCCAATTATCTCATCTTTTGAATACCCTAAATGTTCGGCGTAAGACTTGTTACACTCAACAATAACACCATTGATATCTACAGTGCGACAGAGTTCAGGGGATGTCTCGTATAACGTAACAAATTTCTGTTTAACAATTGCAAGTTGAGAAGTTGCTTCCTGAAGTTTTATTGACATCGTATTAACATCTGAAGCAAGCGAATAAAGTTCGTTATTTCCTTCTGGTTTTATTGTTATGCCCAAGTTTCCTTGTGATATTTCATTTAGTGCCCTTCTTATTTTGGAAATTGGCAACGTGATTGTTTTTACTGCAAAAATGGCAAGAATTGTAGCAATTGCTATTGAAGCTATGACAATTACAACAGTGTTAAAGAATAATTGCATAGCAGGCGCTAATGCTTCACTTGAATCAATCTTAACTACTAAACCTGTATTAATTTCAGGGATGTATCTCCATGCTGCAATAACATCTACATTACGATAATCTTTTACCTTCCCAGCCCCGTTATGACCAGATAAGGCATTTAACATTGCCTCAGAAGTAAAATTCTGAGAACTGTTTTCATTAACGAGAATTGGCTGATATTTCAGTTCATCCAAATACATAATTTTACCATTAGTCCATTTTGCAAGGTTGATCTCACCTGTATTTCCAACGTCTATATTACTCAAAGTAGGTACAACAAGATTTTTTACTGGTACCTCAAAGATAATCCAGGTAAGAAATTGCTTATCAACACCATAATCTGGTGAGATCATAAATACTTCTGCTTGATTATTTTTGGTGTTATCTAAAAATGAGTTACTAATATATGGATTATTTATCAGATCTTGTGGTGAAAAGGTTTTGAGAATACTAAGTATCAAGGCTTTGTTTGAATTATCCAAATCACTAGTTGAATAGATAATGTTTCCTTGTTTATCTGCAAGCATGACATTATCAATTAAAGGATTAAAAATTACCAAATGCATCAGCTGACCGTCTAATATCTGCTTTGCATTTATGTATGCCGGATTATTCTTATCCTTGTCAAATTTTACCAAGATAGGAAAATTCAATTTAATGTTGTAATAGTAACCCGCTGCAAGAATATCTTTTTTCAAGAAATCTATAGTTGATTTGATTTTGTTTACGTTTTGGTCTGCTATCATTCCAAGATTTGTCACAGCGGTTTTTTCTAAGACAGTTCCAGAATTTTCATAATTAATTGTATTACTTACTATTATTGGCGAAATAGAACAAGCCACAATTAGTATAAGAAATTCTGCATAAATGCTTCTTTTATTACTTTGATTTCTTAGATAATCTTTAAAGGAGATTAATTTCTTTTTTTTTATTTTTCTGTTACTATATAATTTGGTGGGATCTCTTAGAGTATTTTTGGATGTTTCTTCTTTAGATGGTTTATCTAGCAAGTCATTTAAGCTAGATACAAATTTCATGTTATTTTGTTCGTGAAAAGGATAAAAAACACCTGTTTTTTCATTTTGGAAAAACTGTTGCCTATTATCAATGATTACGAGTATATTGGCATGTCTTCAATAATGGCAGAAATAAATTGGTCATACAATCACAATCTGATTAAAACTTGTTCAAAATGCCATGGAAAAATATGCACGATTGGAACAACTATAGTTGATAATGGAAAATTGTATCACAAGCACTGCAGAGGGTTTTAACCACTTGTCATTTCCTTTTTTGACACACGCCTTTCAAAATACAAGAATACGAAGATATCATGATATGATTTCGCAAGAAGAGATTATTTCGGCATTAACAGATTTTGATTTGGAAAGAACAGACGCTATACTGTACATTACATTACTTCAAACAGGTTCGGCGACAGTTAACACAATATCTACCAAACTAGGAATTGACAAGGGAAAAATTTACAGATCACTTCACAAGTTACAAAACATAGGGCTTGTCTCTTCAACATTTTCCAACCCTACCATATCTAATGCGATTGAACCAGAAAAGGCGTTAAATATAATTATTCAAAGAAAAGAAGAACAGATTTTAGTCATGCAAAAGGCAATTAAAAAAATCACTCAAAGTCTTATGGAATTTAAAAATCCCCATGAACAAGCATCTCAAGTACCATCATTTTATGTAATTCAAGGCCGTCCAAATATTTATGCAAGAATAGGAAAAATAGTAGAAGAGTCTGCAAAAATTGTTTATGTAGTAACAACAGTGCGCGATCTGTTGCGTATGCATTATACAGCAATACCAGAAAAAATCAAAATCTCTAATGGTAATGGAGGCAAAGTTAGAATTATTACAGATGAAGGTGACGATTACCACCTTCTTTCTGATGTAGATGGACTTGAGCTGACTGAAATAAGATCATGTAAGCTTCCTTCCAAAAGCAGGATAATAGTCACTCAGAACAAACGTCTTATGATGTCTGGTTCCATGAACGAATCTATGAGCTTAAACGACGATGCCGATTCTACCCTCTATACAAATTCTCATGAGATTGTGGACAACATGTATAGCTTTTGTAATCACTTGTGGAGTATTTCAAAGCCATTGGAAATGAAGACATTTGTACAATCAGGAACAAATGAATAAGATGACAGAAAGAAAACTTACTGCAATTGTAGTAGATGATGATATTGATACTGTTGAATTATTTTCTGAATTCTTACAATTACATGGAATTGAGGTGCTTGCAAAAGGATACGATGGTAAGGAGGCAATCGAACTATATAAAAAATTGAACCCTGACATCTCATTTTTGGACGTAATGATGCCTCATTATGACGGTGCCTTTGCGCTCAATGAAATAAAACTATTGAATCCAGTGGCCAAAGTAATAATGGTTACCGCTGATCTGATTGCAGAAACCGCACGCAGATTAGAAAGCTTAGGAGCATCGGCTGTCGTATACAAACCATTTGAATTTGAAGAGATAATGTCAACTGTTTACAGATTAATTCAGCCCAATTCTGTTACTATGTAAACCTAATCTAAAGTTAAACAAATTAAATTGCATTGATACAAGACGTTTGGTAGAATTCTTTCTATCAGTATCAAAAAATTATATCTATTCAATACATATGGAAAAAATTTTTACGTATTGTTAGATTTTTCGTTTTGAACAAACCACAATAATTTTAATTTTAAAAACGGCACATTTTACATACTAAATTAATTCGTTGATATAATCTGATTTTGCGCATCATTAAGATGTTTGATAAAGATAACGATAATCATCATTGCCTTTCTAATGCTTGTTATTCCACATAATGCATTTTCTCTTGGTGTTGGCTATGTGCAAGTAACTGCACCATGGTCTGAACAACAAAATACTATAAAAGTAGCAATAATTAATGAAGCTGGTTTGGATGTAGAAAAAATTTCCGTAATTAAAAAAGCAATAGAATCTGATACACATTACAATAAAGATGGCCACATTTACTTTGAAGGCTGGGCTGGTGCACTAAATACAGTATATCCAATAAATCCAAAGAAATTTGAAATCTCTGAATCAGAAAAGAAAATTACTGGAGATATTACAATCGAATTATTAAAAAGTCAAGATCCTAATTATAATGGCTTTACAAGACCAAATTATGAAGAAAATAAAATAGTATCTGCATCAATTCAGATTTTCAATTCAAACAACATTTCTCTGACTCAACTTGAAAACTTGATAAGGCATGAATTTGGGCATGCTCTTGGTTTGGGCCATGCATCAGATCAAAACTCTATAATGTATGAGTTCATCGCTCCAGATGAGAAGCTTATATCTGATTGTGACATGACAGGCCTTAAAGGATTAACTGAGGGATTTACTTTTACTAGTATGGACTGTAATCATGTTTAGGAACAAACCTAAAAAAACACCATTGATTTCCAATGAAAAATAAGTGTAACCTAATATTACATGCCAGTTAATATTTAGGATTCTTATAGTATCGAATTTGTGTCAGAATTAAAATACAATGAAGTCTCGATAGAGGAAATGTGGAAGGTAATCGAAGATTTTGGAGTTAATCGTGCCTTGCTAGAAAAAACTAATCCAAGCAATGAGGCAATCAAAAATATTTATCTGGCCATAAAAAGCGAATAGTGCAAACTACACAAATGCGCGTGAAGTGCAAATTAAAGCATGTTTTTTACCAAAATTAAGGTGCGTCAGGGTACAGAATCAAATATTCATCAGGGTTATCCCTTTCCTTTTTTGCCTGTAACGCATCCTGATATATTTCAAAATGTTCTATCAGATAAAGCGTTTTTCCTGCGCAAGCAAACGGATCAATGCCAACAAGATTAAACCCAGATTCGGGCGTTAGTGCCTTCTTTTCTTTTTCAAGTATGTCAGAGCTCATTTTAAATTCTGTCCAGTAAATTCAGGAACAAGCCAATCTATTACCTTTTGAATCTCAGGTGAATGCAAAATTATTTTTATTGGCCCACGGGGGGATTCTTCTGCCTCTTCACATATTGCTATCACATCAACATAGGCAGCCTGCTTGTTGAGGTAAAACCAAGAGGTATCTCCATGTGTATTAAATCTCAGCTGGCGCCTGTATGTTTTCGTGACCCTACGAGCTCTAATGGTATCGTAAATTTTTGCAAGAGATTGGAGATCCTTTGAGGTTGCCTTGATGCTGCCGTCTTCATACTTGTAATTTGATTCCAAGAGCACATGTGATACAGCTAGCCGTACCTTTTCTGGATCCTCTGAAGGTTTTACCGGTGCATATGCCTCTATCTTACAGGTAACATCTGGAATTTTCACTTTATCCAACCTTTTATTATGTTATAAGCAGAATCAACTAGTTGCTGAATCGTCAAGTTATTATTTGATATTGTCTCGTCTGCAAGTGCTATTGATTCACTCATCCCAACTTTGATCTCCCTTGAATCGCGAACGACAAATTCCTCGCGGTTTTCTGGGTCATCAGTTCTTTTGCGATGTGTTAGATATCCAAATCTAGTATCACCAGACGCATGAACTGCAAGAATCTTTACTGTCCCAAATTTTTTTAGCACATCAACTTCTGCAATAGAACGTACGCCATCAATTAGAATAACATCAGACTTTGTGTTTGTAATCTGGTCTTTTATCAACTCTGCAACTGCGCCAGGCCCGTTTTTTTCTCTAATCTCAAGCATCAGCTTGCCCAAGTTGGCCCCTGTAGGCTCTATCTTTCTTCGAACAGCTTCTGTCCGTACGGCGTCGCCCATCGTTATCTTTTCAAATCCTTTTGATTTTAGAGCATCTGCAATGGTAGATTTACCAGCCCCTGGCATGCCAGTAAGGCAAACAATAAGCTTTGTCATGGTAGCTAACTTGAGAATTTCTAGTCTATGAAGCTACCGGAAATCATTATAAACAGATTGTCAAAAAACTTGTGATGCGAACTTTTGTTGCTGCGGAAATTCAAAATGAGAAGGTACTAGATTCTATTGCAAAGCTACAATCAGATTTGAAGATAAAGGCAAAGCCCGTAAGCAAAGAAAACATGCACTTTACATTACTTTTTTTGGGTGAGATAGTAGAAGAAGTTGCTCCAAAGATAATGGAGACTTTACAATCAATTACATTTAGTCCAATCAAATTAAGTCTAATTGGGATTGGCGCATTTCCAAATCCCAGATTTCCGCGTGTTGTCTGGGTTGGTGTAGATGATGTTGCATCACAAAATCTCATCAAGCTTGCCACCCAAGTAGAAGAAAAACTAGCTCCGCTAGGATTCAAAAGTGACAAGCCGTTTAGGCCGCATCTAACTATACTTAGAATCAAAAACAAAATTGGCGATATTTCAAAGGAATTAGACGAATCAAAAACAGTTCAGTTAGGCAATGATACCATTTCTGAGATAAAATTTAAGAAAAGTATCTTAACACCAAGTGGGCCTATATACTCTGATTTACAGGTGGTAAAAGCAAGATAATGAAAATTTTAGATCAAGTAAAAAAATTTACCATACCTACACCAAAAGAGCAAGAAACAATGAAAAGACTGGCAGAATATTCTTTAAAACTAGTAAAAGATCAGGCTGCAAAATTTCCTAACGTGGTAAAAGTAGAGCTTGGTGGTTCGTATGCAAAGGGAACCTGGCTTCAGGGAGAAGTCGATCTGGACATATTTATCAAGCTAAAAGAAGACACGGATGAGAAAACCTTCGAGTCAGTTGGCAAAAAAATCGGTTTTGATGCCCTAAAAAAATTCAAGCCCTATGTCAGGTATTCGGACCATCCGTATGTGGAGGCGTCAGTACAAGGGACTTTGGTAAATGTGGTCCCATGTTATGATGTACAAGCAGAAAAATGGAAGAGTGCTGCAGATAGATCCTCATTTCACACAAGATTCATACTTGAATCGCTAGACCAAGCAAAAAAAGACGAGGTAAGGCTCTTGAAAAAATTCCTAACTGCCATGGGCATCTATGGCGCAGAGATAGCAAAGGAAGGTTTTGGTGGCTATGTAGCTGAGGTTTTGGTATTACACTATCAAAGTTTTCTTGGGGTGCTCGAAGCTGCATCAAATTTTGTTCCAAACCAAACCATAGGAAATCCAACTAAGAAATTTGATACGCCACTTGTAATAATAGATCCAATAGATAGCAACAGAAACCTTGGAACCGCAATTTCTGCAGAAAGTGTGGGCAGGTTTGTTTTAGCTGCACGATCATTTTTGAAAAAACCTTCCCAGTCATTTTTCAAACCAAGACCATTACATCAAAACAGGAAAAATCTTGACAACACCATAATTATAAAATTCAATTACAAAGCTCGCAGCCCTGATATAATTTGGGGTCAGGTAAAGCGAGCGGCAACAGCAGTTTCAGGCCAGCTTGAGCTTGGAGGCTTTAATGTACTGCGCAAGTCATCTGTCACTGATGAAAAATCAGAAGCTGCAATGATCTTCTTGCTGCGTTTGCCAAAAATTGAAAAGTTTATGATAAAAAAAGGCCCCGAGGTCTTAAGGAAAAAGGAATCAGAAAGTTATATTGCAAAAAATTCCAAAAACAAATTACTCTGGGTTGACGAGTCTGGAAAACTTTTATCCCTACAGGATAGGCCGTTACATGATGCCAAACTTTTTTTAAAACATCTTTTGAAAAAAAATCTCCTATCCTCTGGCATACCAAGTGGTCTGGTACCTGATATCAACCGTGGATTTAGGATATTAGATGGAAAGCAAGCTGCAAGCAAATCCATTAAAAAGGCTCTGGCAGAGCTTACCACTACCGATGGACTCTTCTTTAGTTCCCCTTAGCAAGCTTGTCAAGGAACCATACTCTTCAATCCTAGGTTATCCAAAAGCAACTAGAGGCGAGCTAACAAAGCGAGTCTCAGAGCTCAAAAGGCTTGGAATCAGGGGATTCTTCTTTACAGGTGCAACTACACTAAACAACTTGCCTGTGCTTGGTAAGGGATATGTCGGAGTTGTGGTCCTATCAAATCAAGACAAAAAGACAGTAGCCCTCAAGATTCGCAGAATTGATTCTAGCAGGACTGAGATGGGAAGCGAAGCAAAACTTCTAAGGCTGGCAAACGAAGTAGACGTTGGTCCAAAGCTGTTAGATAGTAGCAAAAATTTCATAATAATGGAGTATCTGGAAGGCAAAAAAATATTCGATTGGATACGGGAGCTGAAGGGAAGAGGTAGCGCTGTAAAACTCAGAGCTACCATAAGAAAGGTCCTTGAAGATTGTTATAGTCTGGATAAAATTCGTCTTGATCATGGAGAGCTAAGTCATATTCACAAGCATGTAATTGTTGGCAACACAATCTGCATAATTGATTTTGAAAGTGCTAGTGTAAACAGAAGGACATCAAATGTCACGTCAGCAACCCAGAGCATCTTCATTGGTTCTGGAATTGCCAATCTTGTAAAAAAAATAATCAAAGAGCCTGATAGGAAAAAACTGATTTTCTCGTTAAGAAAATACAAAAATGATCAGTCACGTGAAAACTTTGAAGACATTCTACAGGTATTGGGATTGCAAAAATAATGAGCTTACAAAATCTTAAAACAAATACTCTTAGGCTTTCACTAGCTGTAATAATTTCTGCGTTTGTAGTAGAGATTACAATAGGAGTATTTTCAAATAGTCTTGCACTGGTTACGGATAGCGTTCATGCTGTTTTGGATTCTATTGTTACTGCCATTTTGCTTGTTGCAGCAAGGTGGGCTACAAAACCGCCAGACCGTGAGCATACCTATGGTCATGGTAAGATTGAGACGATGGGAAGTTTTGCCGGTGCCATAATTATTCTTCTTGTTGCATTCTTTTTTGTTTTCGAATCAATTTCAAGGATGCAGGGTCCACCTCCAACTGTAGTACCGGGAATAATGGCAGTTGGGGCAGCTGTATACACCCTATGTTCTGATGTCTTTAGAATTGGCATTCTAAGAAAGACCTTGAAAAAAGTAGAGGGCTCTACTTTACGGGTCGACTTTTACCATGCGTTTATGGACATGGGTTCTACTTCGGTTGCGCTGGTTGGAATTTTGTTCGTAACTATAGGTTATTACCAAGGAGATTATATCGCGGCATTAATTTTAGGAGTATTTCTTGCAGCACTCAGCATAAAGCTGATTCACAAAACGGCTCTAGAGTTGACTGATGCAATTCCTGAAGGCATGGTAAGACAGGTACAAGATATTGTCAACAAAACAGATGGGGTGATGAACACAGAGTCTGTACAAATGCGCAAATCTGGAAATGAGATTTTTGCCGAAGTAAAAATATCATTAAGTGGTGCAGCAAGCTTTGAAGAGGCGCACAAGATAAGCAGCGATGTTGAAAAAAACATCAAAAGTTCTATCGCAAATTCAAACGTCACGGTTCATTTTGAACCAATATGGAAGGATGTACCAATTGATTACAAGGTAAGCCATGTCGCTTCTGTAGTAAAAGGAGTAAAAGGAATACACAATGTTAACTCTACAACTTCAAGTGAGGGTCTCTTCCTAAGTTTGCATGTCATGGTAGACAAAAATATGCATCTTGAGGAAGCTCACAAGATCTCAGACGAAATTGAAACGCAGGTTCGAAATGCAGTTTCAAATATCAATCATATCACAATTCATCTTGAACCATATGTCGCAATCCCAACGAGTTTACCTGTTGAGGATTTGTCAATCGAAGAACAGATTACAAAAACCATCAAGGAATATCCAGCAGTAAAAAAAATTGGTAGAGTCATAACATTTCAGCTTCAAGACATTTTCAAGATAGATATTGATTGCTCGTTTGATGGAAATCTGTCAATTGAAAGAGTACATGATATAGTATCTGAGATTGAATATAAAATAAAAAACCAGATTAAAAATACAGTAATTACCATTCATCCAGAACCAAGTTAGTATGACAAATCATAAGGCAATTGGATTCTTAAAACAGGATCCTAATCTTGCAAAAATTATCAAACATGTTGGGAATTACCAGATTAAAAAAAGAAACAACCACTTGGCAGTTTTGGTCGAATCAATCATTTCTCAACAGCTTGCAGGCGCAGCAGCAGAGGCAATATTTACAAGATTCAAAAAACTCTATCCAAAATTCCCAACAGCTACACAGATACTAAAAACAAAGAATGCCAAGCTGCGATCTGTCGGATTGTCAAGCATGAAAGTTGAATATCTCAAGGATTTGGCGCAAAAAATCGAGGATGAAAAATTAAAGATGAGATCTTTATCCAAGATGACCGATGATGAGGTAATCGAGCATCTGACCCAAGTAAAAGGAATAGGCAGATGGACTGCCGAGATGTTTTTGATATTTTCACTTGGAAGGCTAGATGTCTTTCCTACTGGTGACCTTGGTTTGAGAAAGGGGGTACAGCTTGCATTTTCTCTTTCAGAATTGCCAAAGCCAAAAGAGGTCGAGGAGATTGGAGTGAGGTGGAAACCCTATCGAAGCGTAGCTACTTGGTATTTGTGGAAAAGTTTACAGAAATTTGACAAAATTGGATAATGTGATGGGGCCGGCCGGACTTGAACCGGCGACCTCTAGCACCCCAGG
>CAZDTF010000014.1:0-8616 GCA_964508325.1 uncultured Nitrosopumilaceae archaeon
AAAAATTGTAATATCAGGAAAAGGTTACATCTCAACAGAAGCACTAGCCTTACTCAACGAAAATAACCGAAACGTGATTCTTGTAAATTCTCAGGGAAAGCCAGTCTCTCAAATGAGCGGTCTAATGGATTCCATGACTGCCACTAGATACCGCCTAGGTCAGTATGATACTTTTCGTGATCCTGAAAAATGCAAATATCTTACAAAACAATTTTTGAAAGCAAAACTAGAGTCAGATATTAGATTCCTAGAATCTCTGGAAAAAGATGATTCAAAAAAAACGATACAAATTTTGAAGAATTATCTAAATCAGGTCGATAGTTCGCTAGAACCGTACAAAATTGAATCAAGAGCAGGTCAGGTCTATTTCAGATACTATGCCACCTTGTTTGATCCTAGACACAAATTTGAATCAAGAAATAACTCATCGCTTAGAATCACAAAGAGAAATGCAAGTGATCCAATAAACGCCTTGTTAAATTACGGATATGCTGTTCTAGCTGGAGAGATTTACAAGTTCGTAAATGGTATTGGTTTAGACGCTTACTTTGGATTTAATCACCGTTCCCATACTGGATTTCAACCGTTAGTTTATGACATCATAGAGCCTTTTCGATGGCTAGTTGAAAAGACCGTTTATCATATTGTAAATACTAGCAGTAAAGATCGCAAGCTACGATTCAAGGATTATGCATGGACTAGGAATGGTCAGGTTGTATTATCAGATAGAATAAAGAAAAATTTCCTTGAGAGGCTAGAGCGAGAGCTTCAGAAGGATAGAGAGTATGATTTCAGACATGGAAGAAAGACCGCTGACGGCTTGAAGAATGTTCAGGAAATTACGATAGCTAAGATTGCAGTTCAGAATTTAGCTGATTATTGTATTGATAAAAGAAATAATTTACCATGACTAATCATCAATTTTGATCATATTTAATTACAAAATCTGTTTTGAATCTTTGTGGATCAAAAAGACCAAACTTTCTTAACTCCAGAAGACATTAACAGATTTCTAAATGCCGTTCCTAAGAGTTATCAGGATAAGAGAGGTCAAAAGGCTTTAAATGTTAAACAATTTCAATTATTATACAAAATTTCTTACTATTGTGCACTTAAAATATCTGAGACGTTGAATTTAGAAAAATCTGATTTTGATTTAGAAAATAGGACCTTAAAAGTACATAGTGGAATGAAGGGAGACAGAGAGACCACTATACCACCAGTGTTAATAGGAGAACTTAGATCATATCTTGAAAATTCTGCGGATGAAACTCTATTTAATATTAGTAGAAGTGGTGTTTGGGGTAGCGCAAAAAAAGTTCTAAAGACAGCAGGATTACAAATTTTTAAACAAACCACAAGGAGAGAAGGCACAGGGATTTTTCTTGCCGTATTTCGTCGTTCCTATCAAACGCAGATGTTTAGAGATGGTGCTAATGAATACTTGGTAAATCTAAAACTGCGAATTCCGTCAGAATTTGGATATGGTGGTTATTCACTAGAAGACCTAAAAGAATGGGAGAAAAAACATTACAAAGAGTTTCTGTATGAGGAAGAAAGATCAGATCATCTTCATTGGTATGATGATAATCAGGAATTATACAAACGACTTGCTTCAAAAGTAGAACAAATTATTAGAGAAATACTAGATTCTAAGGAGATAGGATATCATTATGTAAACTCAAGAGCAAAGGATATTGATAGTTTCGAAAAAAAATTGAGGGAAGGAATACACTACAAGGCTAAGGAAATGCAAGATCTAGCAGGAATACGAGTAATATGTTATGTAAAAACAGAAGTTGATGAAATTTGCGATATAATAGAAAAATCATTCGATATTAATAAAGAAAAAAGCTTAGATAAATCCAAAATTCTAGGCAAAAACGTGGTAGGCTATCAATCAATTCACTATATTGCTAAATTTCCTGAAGAACGAACAAAATTGCCTGAGTTCAAACAATTTGATGGTATTTATTTTGAAATTCAAGTTCGCACGATTCTACAACACGCATGGGCAGAAATAGAACATGATAAAATTTACAAATCAACTGAAGTTTTACCAAAAGATATAACAAGACAATTCTTTCTTCTTTCGGGTGTATTGGAGATTGCAGATAATGAATTCGAACAATTATATCAAAGCTATCCATCAGTACTAAAGACAAAAACCAAGAGTATGCCAAAGAATCCATAAAATGTTCATTGTTACTATTGATATTTCAATGAATTAATGACAAAACAAACATTTTTAGCTCGATTTAGGCACAACAAAACAAATTCTGAAATCAGTAGGAGGATTTGGCATTATTTCTAATAATTCATTATCTGACTTGGAATGCCGGAGCAATGTTCAATATCTAAATACAAATTAATATCGTCAGTCTTAGACGGTTTTGGATTTATTCTGTCATCATGCGGTTGAATCCACGTGTTAATCCTGCTAGAACGCCGATCACAAATATTATACCTCCAACGGAACTCACCAGAAGTCCTCCAGCACCAACGTTTGATGTAATACCATTAGAACCTGTAATGATAAAAACTCCAGCCATGAAAATAACAATTCCAGTAATTATTACTTTAATCCAGATTTTCAATACTTTCCTAAATAGTGTACTAACTTAAGGTGATAGGAGTCCTATTAAAAGACAGACATTTTAGCTCGAATTAACACATAAACTAATCAAAATCTTCTTCATATCCCTCATCTTCAAAATCTATACTATTATTACTCATTTCTATAAACAGATACTTGATTAGAATTTAGGAACTTGGGATAAGCTGGGATGGTGAACTCTTACAAGGTTAGCTAAGTTGTTCTTATATGAAATACAGTGTTAAAGGTCATATGCATAGAATACAAACAACTCCAGACATATACAAAATTTATCTTGGATCAGCCGGAGCTCTAGTCATTTCGGTAGCTATAATCGTCTTTACAGGCCTGGTCACTGTTCCATACGAAGTAGGCATTGCGATGATTATAGGGGGGCTAGCAATGGTCTATGTTGGCCTCTCGCGCCTGTTCAGAGAACTAGACGGCAGAAGAGTGGAGAAATAGACGATAATTGGTATGTCAGATGGAAAAGACGATTCGGCAGAATCAGACAAGTATGATTTTGCAGACAAATATACAAATGAAACTGATACTGAGAAACGGAGAGAACAAGAACCAAGAACCAAAACGGAAAATAATTTTACAATTAAAACTAGGAGCCCCTTATGGTACGAGTTACCGCTTCTTTTTGCCATTGTAGGAGGCTTGATTGCTTATTTTAAAATTAAAAACGACGATCCACGGAAGGCAAGAAACTGTTTGCTCCTTGGCGCACTATTGACTGTTCCCATGATAATAGTGCTTGGTCTATTCTCTTATTTTGCAATTCCTTATGGAACAGAAAATCCCTTTTATGTGGTTTCAAGCGCTTCCATGGAGCCAAACCTGCGCATATTTGATGTTGTCGTAGTTCAAGGTAATTTCCCTTTTAACAATCTTAAAGTCGGTGACATTATAGCGTTCAATAGACCAAGTGATCATGACAAAGTCATAGTTCACAGAGTCACTGAGATTCTGAAGGATGATCCTCTTACCTTTCGGACAAAGGGCGACGCAAACCCTGGTTCAATACCTGGAACTGATTTTCCCGTAACTCAGAATGATTACGTAGGTAAGGTAACCAATGTAATTCCACAGATGGGCTATGTCACAAGGATCCTGACTCCTCCGATTACCTACATAGTGCAGTTTGGAATTCTGATTGTTCCGATTCTTCTGCATTTTCGATATCGAAAGTCTAAAACTCAGTCTGAATCAAAATTCGATTCTTCTCAAAATAATCCATCGAAATAAGTATTGATTCATTCATAATTTAAGAATCAATACTTTTAATCTCTCCTATCCAAAATCTTTTCTTGTCTGCATTAAGATCAATCTCTTTTACAATCTCTTCTGGAATTACAGAATATTTATTTGAGGGTGGAATTCATCATGACGCATGCACGATTCTGAGCAAGATAGTTTTGTACAAAAAAACAAAAATGAACAATTCTGTGATCTTTTGGATAAAATAGGAATAGAAGCTGAGACTAAAGAAATTGGTACTGATGAGGTTGAAAAAGGTGATTATTATAGCGGAAGTTTTACGCATTCTCCAATTATGGTTACAAACCACGGTTGCATAAAAATAAAAAACGCCAACATTGATGTTGTGCAGATAATTCAAAAAGGGTAGGATGATTTCGATGCAAGACATAAATCCTTTACCCTGGGGTGCGCAAGACCGGTACCAGGCTCATTTTATTGTTAAAGGAAATGTTAACCAAAGTGATGATAGGTTTCTAGCTGAAGCAAAATTAAAAACTCAAGGTCATTTCGGTTCAAAAAAAGTTGTTGGGGTACAATGGATTGGAGGAAAAATAGCTGATATTCTAAACAAAGATGATGAACTTGCTGGTATGATTCAGAAACTATCATACAATGATGCTTGCATTTGGGTAGATCCTACAAAAAATGGCGTTAGAATACACGGTAACTGGAAGGGCGAACATGAGTTGGGAATTTCAAAAGAACAATATGCAGTCTATGACCGAATAGCATCACATATTAAAGAAAATCTAAGCTCTCCACCAATCTAACGCTAGACAGTCTACTTTTTTCTCTCCTCTTGGGATTGCCAAGATGAATTGCTTCCTTACTGTTGTTGCTAGTCTACCAGCTAAGACTACGCTTGTAGCAGAGACAGTATCACCTGTATTGTAAACTTGAACTAGATATGGTGCATGATCTATACCTGGACCTTTTTGATACACTGCAAAATCGCAACCAAATTTAATTCCAGGATTGACAATGTAACCTTTGTCTCTAAAATCTTTGTAGACCAGATATTTTTTGTCAAAGTTATGGTATTCATTTCTGCAGATTTCAAGTAGATTGTTTTCTGTCAGGATTTTTTTTGCTTTGAATACCTTGATCTTAGATTTTTTGACTAGATAGTATCCTTCTATAAGATCTAAAATCAATGGGACGTTGATTTCATCTGGTTTTGGCTTGGTAATGCCAACTGGCTTTCCATAATATCCATTCATAAATAGAGATCGTGAATCTTGTATGTCCCAGATTACAATTCTGTTTTCTATCAGTTCGCCTTTCAATCTATAAACTCAAAGCTAATACAATACAAGAATCAGAAACTTCAAGGCATTTGTCTGACATCTCTTCAATTGCCTCGACAACATCTTTGAGAAGTAAAAGCTCCCTTGTATTTGCAATTTCGTCTAGAACTTTGATAGTAAGTTCGCGGTATTTTTCATCAACACTGCGTTCTATTTTTTGGGCTTCATGTGCAAGATCAATTGCTACAGTAGCATTACCACTAAGAGATCGTACTATCTCGTTTAGCTTGTATATTTGGTCTACCGCAAGTGCAATTAAGTCTGAGATATCCTTGTCAAGTTTTTCTTTTTTTAGAGTAACTGCTTTGATATTTGATAGTTTGAAAGCAATTCCTGTGATATAGCCTGCAATCTCATCTGTGGCATAGGCAGTGTGTAAGAGATTTTCACGGTTCATCATCAGACCACCAACATCTGCAATCTCTCTTGTAATCTTTCGGCGTAATGCCTCGACCTCATCTTCTGTATTCTTTATTCTTTCTAGGGCTTGTTTAATTTCCGCCTTGTCTGGTTTTATTATAAGACCTGGAAGAGTTGAAAGATCTCTGACAGCGTTAAGGATTCTGTTTATCTCATCTTGTAAAACTGCAAGCGCCTTTCGTTTCGCTTGTACCTCTAATTCCCCACTATACATCCAGACGTTTTTCATTATAATGGCCAGTAATAATCCTTACGTCAAATCCTGATACTAGATGTAGTTCTGCCTTTCTTCCTGAATTGTTCTTTTTTGACCATTATACAAAGAAATTATCTCTTGGTCCGTGGTGGCGTTTTCTGGAGTTTTTTCTAATCGTATCTTGCCGGTGAATTTTGGAAAACGAAGGGCAAGCCCGCTTCCTTTTCTAATTGCATCCATTGCTGTTTTATGCAATGGGCTAAGCGTTATTTCTGAAGCTACCACTTCAATTACCACTTCGGGTTCAAACCAGACATCTGCTTCAAGACTGCTTTCAATTCTTGGGTTTTTCTTTAATGTAATCTTGTCAGAGAGGATCTGATAAAACTGATCTAAACTTTCGTCAGTAAAACCAGTCCCCACTTTACAGATGCTGGGGAATGTATCTGTGTTATCATTATAAGTTGCAAGTAGTAGTGCGCCATATTTCCCTGTCCTTCTACCACGTCCATAAAATGCGCCGATGACAACAAGATCCAAACTATCACCTAATTCATTTCTATACTCGCGTTTGAGTTTGAGCCAATTACTTCCTCTAGCACCAGCTTTGTATGTAGCTTCCAGTTGTTTTAACATCAATCCTTCGCAACCTGCATTGATTGCATTTTCAAGAATTTCTTCCACATCATCATCGGTTTTTACAATTGACATGGGAACAAGTTTTGCAAAGGCATCCTCTTTTACTGATTTTTCAAGCAACTTTCTTCGTTCATTATAGGCCAAGTCAAGACAACTTTTTCCGTCAAGAAACATAATGTCAAAAAAATTCACAGTAATAGGATATTTTGAAACCGCTTTAGCTACACCATATTTCCGTCTACGATGCATAAGTTCTTGAAAAGGAAGAAATTCTCCGGAATCTTCATTTATTGCAACAGCTTCCGCTTCTAAAATTGCCTCTTTTGCATTAATTGTTCTATTAATTTTTTCAACAATATCTGGATAATAGTTTGTGATGTTTTCAAGACTTCTAGAATAAAGAATTATTTTTTCACCTTGTAGATGTATTTGTACACGTTCCCCATCAAGCTTGTATTCAGCTGCAAATTCTTGACCCATTTTTTCACGAGCTTCTTGAGAACTCTTGATCCTCTCAGCAAGCATTGGTCTCACCGGACTAAATATGGACACTTGGAAATTTTTTATTGCTTCTATTCCATTTTTTGCAACAGCTGCCGCCACCTTTCCCAAATCACTTGATACATTGTAAGCATGCTCTAGTAACTCCCGATTTTCTTTTGTTCCTGTAAAGGTAATGGCAAGAGAATCTAGGATTGTAAAATCGGCAATTCCCAATCGTAAAGAGTTTGTAATTATCTTAACAATAAAACCTGCTTCAATTGGAGTTGCGTCATTTAAGAGGCTAGAGATGTACTTCATTTTCATATCTTGCGAACGAGAACCACTCAGCTTGGCAATTTTGTACAATGTATCATAAACTCTTTCAACGGTAATATCCTGGGTAAGAAAGGTTGTTTGTGTTTTTTGTTCTAAAACTTTTGAAGCAGCTTGACCAAAATCACCTAACTTGTTATATTCTTGCTGTATTTTCTTTGCAGGTATTCCTGCCGATTTTGATACCGCTTTAATTGCAATTTTTTCAGCAATGCCCATCTCTATTCCTTCATGATCAGGTCTCAATTTTCCCTGTAAAAGGTAAACAACCTCTGAAATTATTTCTGGGGGAGTAATTTTGAATAAATCCACTAGATATTTTGTTAGCTCCAATCGTTTTGTGGTATTCTCCATGAATCTTAGTGTCTCTGCTACAAGTGAAAATTTCATCTGTCGATTTTTACCAATTGTGGAATAAAAGGTTGAGTTATTTTAAATGAAGATGTGTTTTAATCTTAAGCCTAATTTCAGGTGATCTTTTAACAAGGACTAAATGAAAATCAGATAGCTCTTCTGAATCAAGATATCTTTTGTTTCTTGCTAAAAAACCATCAAAGAAGACTCCTGAAATATATCCCAGATACATACCGTAAGCAAAATCTTCCAAGATAGTTATCTCTGAAGCAAACAATTTGGCTTCAGTTAGAACCACATTAGGATAATCAAGCGCATAAACTATGGCATCATTAAGATTTTTTTCTTCTATTACATCTAATCCCATACAAAACCCGAGACTAGCAAATATTTAGGATTTCTGATGTTTTTTCGTTTATAAATAGGTCATACAAAAAATCAATATGGGTGGAGCAAAGAAAAAATCTCCTGCACAAGCTGAAAAATCACAAGCAGCTGAAACTGCAAAGAAAGAAGGAGGTTCAAAGAAAGGAGATAAGAAAGATCAAAAGTCTAAAACTAACATTTCTGTAATTATTGATGAAAATCAAGCCATGAATTTTATTAAAAATTCCAAAGTTTTCACAGTACAAGAGGTCTCAAGACAAACAGGAGTAAAGGTTTCTGCTGCAAACGCCTTTTTGATTAAGCAATTAAAAAATGGAGTAATTAAAAGGATAAGCGGATACAGCGGGCATCATATCTATCAACCTGCTTGAATTATAGAAAATATATCTCCAGGCTTCAAGTCATTTAGAGAGTCAATGTTTGTTGTTATCTTCCCAATGAGAGTCATGGACTTTGTAGATTCTAAATCATTTAGGAAAAAACAGATTGAACCATTTGCTGCCATGAAAGCAACGTCGCCTTTTTTGAACTGAGTTCGCAGTTTTTCTCCACCTGTGTTTACCTGTGTTTCCATGTATGCAAAGCTGTTTCCCATCATGTGTGCATTTCCCTCTAACGGTACCGATCTGGTG
>CAZDTF010000014.1:8626-13317 GCA_964508325.1 uncultured Nitrosopumilaceae archaeon
TATTTTCCGGTTATCTTAGGTCAGTTTGGATCAGAATAGGTTTGGTTACTCATTTTATTCTATCCCAGAAATAACAGAAAAAGCCCTCGCAATCGTTATTTACAACTCTCCCATTGCAAGACTCCCATCAGAACTTCATGCCATCATTCGCCCGATTGATGGATATATGTCGACTTGACTCCTTCAAACCAAATCGTATTGAATCGTATTGATTCAAATAGCCTAGCCGTGTACAATATACTTATGCCAGTAGCAAATTATTTTGAATTCAGTTTGAGCAATCATTAACTCTTATACAATCCAACATTTACCTTTTATCTTTATAATTGCCTCAATTCTTGAAACTGATCCTACACTCATTTTTCAAGAGGACGATTATGAATTATATAACGTTTGTTTAAACAATTGATTAATGTCCGATGAACCTGAAGAGATTGTTCCAGATACTGAGGAAGTTGTAGCTGAACCAGAAGAAGTAGAACCAGTAGTCGAGGTTGTTGAGACTGTTGAAGCTGAAGTCACAGAGGAAGAAGGAGAAAAAGTAGTAAAAAAAGAGAAAAAGGCAAAAAAGGGTGACCTTACTCCAGAAGAACTCGCTGAGCAGGAAAGACTACAAAAAATTATTGATGCAAGAGAGATAATAGAAATTGATCCAATTCACACACCATCAGAATATGAAACTACAAGCAAAGGAAAGATAATGATAGGCCCGCCCACACTGACTCGTTTTGAAAAAGCTAGGATTTTGGGCGCAAGAGCTTTACAACTATCGCTTGGAGCGCCGCCATTTATATCAATTCCAAAAGAAGTTGCAACTTCACTTGATCTTGCTTATACAGAACTTGAAAAACGTGTCATCCCAATTACCATACGAAGAGTATTGCCAAATGGGGATTTCCAGAATGTTCCGATAGATCTTTTTAATTAATGGATGAATCATCGATAAGACTTTAATAGAATGTATAATTTTTGGTGATGTGATTGAGTTTATTGAGTGAAATAGGTGAAGGAAAGACTCAACTTGTTGATAATCATTCATTCTCAAATGACGATAATGTATTGATAATAAGAGAACAACCCATAATGGAATGTGCGCTTGACGTATTAACAAATCTTGGAAATTCTGGTCAAGTTATACTCAAAGCTAAAGGTGATGCAATTCCTACCGCAGTTGCTGTGGCTAATGTTGTAACGCAAAACATGATGAAGGGGAATTCCAAAATTGTAGATATTGTAGTAGATAGTGAGAATGGGCCAGGTAGATACGGAGTTACTTTGGTTTCTACGATAAAAATAATAATTGCAAAAACAAACTAAAACGAAGTTCCAGGTCCCTTTAACAACATATTTTCACATTCCTTGCATATTGCTTCATCGATATTTGTTTCCAAATTGTGATGAATGTCGCATATTAGCAAACTGGATTTTATATAATTACAAAGACCAATGAATTTAGAAAGACTTGAAGGTGTGTACGCCATATTTGATGCAAGATTACTACAAATATCATTTATCATCTCAGAAACTTCTTTTACCTCACGAAGTTTGGTTATGAGAATTGGATCTCCTCTGGTGCCTCTTACATAATTGCTTATTGCAGCTTGGGTGACACCTAAAAGTTTAGAAACTTCTTCTTCACGTATGCTATGTTCTTCAATAAGCTTTTTTGCAAGTATGGCACGTAGAGCTGGTATCAGTGTCTTTGTTTCAATTTCTGCCGGAAGTAGCATGATGAAATTGCTTCTGTAAAATATTTAAAGGTAATCTTATCACTCAAGATAACTTATTTTAGAGAGAAAATCAGATCTGAGTATTGCAAGAAATTTGTTCAAAGCTTCAAAAACTCATTTCTGACGCAGTAAGTGAGTGCAAGTCTGAATGTTTGTCACTTTCAGGCGGACTTGATAGCTCAGTTTTAGCTTTTTGCCTAAATGGTAAAAAAATAAAAACATTTACCACTGTTACCAAAGACTTTCCTTCTACAGATTTAGTATATTCACAACTAGTGGCAAAACAAATTGGACTTCCATTAGAAGTACAAACTGTATCAATTGAACAATTACTGTTTGCAATTGATAAGACGATAAAGATCCTTAAGGTCTTTAATCCAATTGAAATCCGTAATGCGATCGTTATGTACTTGACAATTAATATGATAAAAGAAAAAGGATACTCTGGTATAATTACTGGTGATAGCGCTGATGAACTTTTTGCAGGTTATAATTTTTTTCAAAAGATGTCAGGAACAGAACTACAACAAGATTTGGAAAGAATATGGAAAGTAATGCACTTTACAACCAAAACAATAGGCGATTCTATGGATGTTAATGTTGAAATGCCATTTCTCAACAATGAGGTTGTTGAGTATGCAAAATCAATATCTGCAGATCTAAAAGTACATGAAGAAAAGGGCAAAAAATTTGGGAAATGGATCATAAGAAAAGCTTTCGAAAAAACAATTCCTGAGGTAATTGTTTGGAGAGAAAAATCTGCAATGCAAGATGGTTCAGGAACGGCAGGCCTGACCTCTTTTTTTAGCAATCTCATTTCTGATTCGGTGTTTAAAGACAAACTTTTACTTTATCTTGAAACTGAAAAAGTTAGACTAGGATCGAAAGAATCTCTTTATTATTATGAGATATACCGAAAGTATTATGATCCACCAGTCTTTTTAGGAATGTCAAAATCACGCTGTCCTGAATGCAATGGGGTTATCACACCAGATTCACACTTTTGTCGAATGTGCGGAAGTTTTCCCATCTAGTCTTTTTTCCACTTGCTTGGTTTTTTTACAAAAATACGCTTACATCCATGACAGCAAAAATAGTACTTTTTTCCTTTGTATTCGTGTTGTAACGCCAAGCTCTCATCAAGCTCAATTCCACAAACAGGATCTACCGGCATATGTCAAATCGATTATCTTTTCTATTTATTACTTGTGCAAAACAATTATCGTAATATTATATGAAATTTCTTAGATTTATTATGAAGTCAGTTTCTTTATCATTTCTGTAAACTCTATATTTGTTAATGGTGAAAATTTAACTAATTCAAGATTCTCATTGACGTGATTTTCAGATTTTTGTCCTACAAGCGGAGATATTATTCCAGGCGTAGATCTTACAAATTGTAAAGCTCTATGTGCAGGCTTTGATAGTCCGCCAAATTCCGGTATCACATTTGGTCCAAGAAGCTTTGCTTGCATTAAAGGAACACTTGCAAAAACTCCAATTCCAAGATTGACTGCTGTTTCTAATATTGATGCCTCAGAACCATTAACAATTTGACTTTTCAAAGTTAAAGCTTGATCAAGATACATATTGTAAGGAAGTTGAATAAATCTAAATCCATGTTCGCTTCCTCCAACTTCTTTTGCAAGTCTGATTATATCGGACAGTAAGATATGTTGTGGATGCTCCTTTGGAACTCTAAAGCAATCCCAAGTAGCCATGCCATAATATCTTACAATACCATCTTTTCTCTGTCCCTCGTAGAATTCGAAAACATCCTTTAATTTTTTCATAAAATCTTCTTTTGAAATGTCTTGGAGCTGACCTTCTACCGCGTTATGAAGATAGATCAGATCAATGCAATCCAGCCCCATATTCTTCAAACTTTGATTTAGCTGTTGTTTTAGATAGGGTATTGTCATGCAATGGTATCCTGAAGAAATATCGTCAGATCTGATTATTCCAGGTTTAACTAGGGTATTTTGGATGTATTCCCAGAATTCTTCGTTGAGATCTCCGTCATTTGTTATGTAACCATTTTTTGTGCTTATGAACAGCTCATCTCTTTTGGCTTTTCCCTCTTCTACTAATTCTGATACTGCCTTACCAACAGATCTTTCTGCTTTTTGAGATCTATAATTGATTGCAGTATCGATTACATTTATTGCTGAGAGGACTGACTTTTTGATTGCATCTTTTACTAGGTCGTCGGTTTTATTATCTGCATTTCCAAGATATGTTCCTATTCCTATTGATGATAGAGTGAGTCCATTGAATTGTTTAAAATGGTTCTTTGCGGCTAGCTGGCTTCTTTTTGCAAAATTGGATGTTCCTTCTGACGTTGCATGCCCTGTAATCATGAAGTAGCTTTTCTCATGGTTGATTTAATTGTAATGCGTTTCATTTTGTTAAGAAAAGAAAACTTAGCACCAATAATAATCCAGTTATCCTACTATATGACACAAACAAACCCATTATTGGTACAATTTTATCAATGTCATCAAAACTTTGCTTTAATTTTAATCCTGATTTTATTAATAATGGAATCGTAAACAGAGTTATCAAAGAGAGAGTTGGAAGTACATGTATTATTATTCCTGATATAACTATTCCATATGCAATGCTTGGAAAAATCCATACTGCATAAGATGCCCTCTTTTTACCTAACATTATGACAAGGGTTTTTCTGCCACCTACTTTGTCAGCCTCAAAATCAGGAAATGAATTGACAAATAATACTAGAGATGATAAAATACCAACAACAATTCCACCAAGTATTGGTTCAATTGAAAGATGCGAAGTTTGAACAAAGAAGGTTCCAAGCACAATCATACAACCTTTTATGGCTACAAAAATTTCTCCTAGACCAGAGTTCACAATTCTTGTCGAGTAAAAGTAGATGGAAATGATTGCAAAAGTAAGAATACTTGCAATAGTTTTTACTTTTTAAAATAAAAATTA
>CAZDTF010000015.1:0-11744 GCA_964508325.1 uncultured Nitrosopumilaceae archaeon
TTGTTTAATACCGAACAATTTAAGTGAATTGAGAATTTTTCTTTACTTGTCTTTATTTTTATGATTTATTGTTATTGCTCCTCCCTTTGGCATTGCAAGATTTTTGACAGGATGAAAGCTAAAACATGTCAATTCACTTATAGATCCAATTTTTTTCCCATTGTATGAAGAGCCAGAAGCATGGGCTGCATCCTCTACCACATGAAAATTATTCTTCCTTGCAATTTTTGTAATTGCATTCATCTCGCATGGATATCCTCCGAAATGAACCGGAATTACAGCAGTTGATTTTTTTGTTATTTTACGTTCCATGTCGCCATAATCTATGCAAAGCGTCTTAGGTTCGACATCTACAAAAACCGGAATCCCGCCATTATATACAATAGAGTGAACTGTAGTGGCAAAAGTCAAAGACGGTACCAGCACTTCTTTCCCTTTTACATCTAAAAGACTGATTGCCAGATGCAAGGCCGCACTGCCATTGTTAACTGCAATACAATCTGATGATCTAGTATATTTTTTAAAAGCCATCTCAAACTGGTGAACTCTTCCCATTCCAGATCCTGATGCCCAATGGGAACTTTTCAATGCATTTTCAGCTGCTTTTATTTCCTTATTATCGAACTTGGGTGAAAATAGCGGTATTATCTTTCGATTCAATCGTTTATCATTCTTATATCGTATATTTGAAATTATTTGATTCTGAATTTGATATCGTGATTTATATACAAATTAGAGGATATCAGATTTATATTCGCCAAGAAAATCTTTTAGCTTGTGTTTAAAGGAAAGAATGTGCTCATAACTTGTGGTACTGGTTCACTTGGTCAAGCTCTTGCAAAAAAATTACTTGCCTCAGATGTAAAAACAATTAGAATCTTTTCACGTGATGAAAATAAACAGGTTACCATGGAAGAAAAATTTGATGATGATAGACTGAGATTTTTAATTGGAGATATACGGGATAAAGAACGATTACAACGAGCAGTAGAAAATATTGATATTGTAATACATGCAGCCGCATTAAAACATGTGCCTGTTGCTGAATACAATCCATTTGAATTTATCAAGACAAACATCAATGGTTCTCAAAATGTCGTGGATGTTTCTATGGATGAAGAAGTAGATATCTGCTTGGCAATTAGTACTGACAAAGCTGTTTCACCACTAAATCTTTATGGCGCAACCAAGCTTGCGATGGAAAAATTATTTATTGCTGCAAATCACTACAAAGGGACTAGGAAAACTAAATTTTCGTGTGTTAGATATGGAAATGTTTTAGGAAGCAGAGGTTCAGTAGTACCAAAATTCATTGATCAGATAAGAACTAAGAAATTGATAACGGTAACTGACCCAGATATGACTAGGTTCAATATTACTATGGATGAAGCATTGGAATTAATCATGAGTGCTATTCATCTCACAAAAGGTTCAGAAGTTTTTATTCCCAAATTAAAATCATATGTGTTATCTGATTTAATACAGTCCTTCCACGATATATCACGAGTTCCGTTCAAGTCTCACAGTATTCCAATAAGGATTGGAGAAAAAATGCATGAAATACTGTTGAATCAATATGAGATGAGATTTGCAGTAGAATCAAAGGGACTTTATGTCTTGTTGCCACCTGACGTGGAAAACTTTGATCGACTCAAAAAATTATACCCAAATTCAAAATCATTACCAATGGAAGTTTATTCCTCAGATAAAGTTCCAAAAATTCTCCCAAATCAACTGAAAAAGATTCTGATTCAGCACGATCTAGTTCCTTAGAAGAAAGTCGCAAAATATCCTGTGTATTTCTTATATCATGGATAATTTTAGATATTGTTGATGATTGTATGTATAATCCAAGCAAGAATGGGTTCAACCAGGCTTCCTGGAAAAGTTATGATGACAATAAAAGGAAAACCCCTGCTCTATTATGTTATAAATCAAGTCAAACATAGTAAAAAATTAGATCATCTAGTAATTGCAACAACTATTCTTGCTGAAGATGAACAAATTGTAAATTATGTACAATCTATACCAGAAAATGTATTCAGAGGCAGTTCAGAAAATGTCTTGGACAGGTATTATCAATGTGCCAAGAAATACCAAGCTGATGTCATTGTAAGAGTAACTTCAGATTGTCCACTAATTGACCCTGATATTATTGATGAATGTATATACAAATTTGAAAATGGGAATTTCGGCTATCTTAGTAATATAAATAAAAAAGAGGATCATAATTGGGTGTACCATCCTAGTGGATTTCCATTAGGATTTGCCGTTGAAGTTTTTAATTATGAGACACTTGAAAAAGCATGGAAAAATGCAAAAAAACCCTCTGAAAAAGAGCATGTAACACAATACGTTCTAAATAATCCTGCAGATTTTAAGATTGGAAATATAGAAAATTCCGAAGATTTCTCTGATATAAGACTCACTGTGGATCATATGGTAGATTTTCAACTAGTGAAAGATGTGATAGAAAATTTCAAAGAGGGTGAAATCTTTTCAATGAAAAAAGTGGTTTCGTTTGTAAATAAAAACCCGCATTTAAAACAAATGAATTCAAACATACTCTTCAATGAGGGATATCTGAAATCACTCAAAGAAGATGAACTAAATGAGAAAAACTAATTGTTGCAGATGTGAATTGTAATACTTTGCCTTTTCCTTAACTTGTTTTAAAAATACAGATCAGATTGTCAATTCATTTTTTGTCAGGTTGTTAGACATGATTATATCACGACTATTTGGTCCGCAATTAAAAAGTAAATCAATCACTGAAAGATTTGGTATGAAATCTCCAAACATTTGGGGATATACCGGATGCTTGTATTCCTGAAAAATGACGCGTATTCCATGCTCTTTAAAGTCATCAACTTTGGCATAATCTTTTCCCAATTCGCCAAAGATGTATAGATCAGCCCCGAGTTGTTTACACATATTCAATACTAGATCAGATTTTGTTCCTTCAAATTTGTAATCAGATGCTTTAGAAAATTCTATCTTAATGTCTAATTGTTCAAGAAACCATTTTAACATATGTTCATTCAAGTCGTCTAAATACTGCCAATTTTTACTGTATGTCTCTTCAAAGAAACTGGAATATTTTTCAAATTAGTGTGCCTTTTTGTAATTTATGAGAATAGATTTCAAATGCTTTCGTTTCCAATCTGTATCATTATTTATCTCAATTTCTGAAGTGACCGTCTCACGATATCCTTTTCTTAGGACTGGAACAGTTAACCAGATTTCACCAGTTGGCGTTTTGATTTTGTTTCTATTCATCCAGTCTTTGGGAAGGTACTGCACTTGATTGAAAAATACGAATTTATCTGCTAATGCAATTTTATGAAACAAGCCCAACCATGGCAAATATACTGGCTGATGAGCGGTTAATATCATAAAACTCACACGTAGGTTACATATTATATGCTTTAGAATGCTCTGATGAATGTTTTATTTCTCAATCTTTCGAATTATCTCAAAAGCTTCTGCAGCTTTATTTCCAGACGTAGCCCCCCATTTTTCTGCTACCACTCTTAAATTTTTTGCAGATCTTGGATGTGGGAATTGTCTTATTTCATTTTGATATGTTTCCATTGCCTTGATCTTTTTTTCTAACTGTTTATGGATATCAATAAAATAATTAGGATTGAAACTGATAGGGTAGTTCCATTCTGTAGAAGAAGGAACTTCAAAGCAAATTAACTCGCTAATAATTTTGTCAAAAGGTCTACATGCCGTAATAGTTGCATTGTATACAACTCTGTGATCTACATTGAGATCTCCGTAATGATGAGTAAACACTTTGTCAGGTTTATTTTTACTTATTTCGTTCTCTATGGTTTTTACAATTTGAAGAAGAGGGACAGAATCCATTTCATTATCAGGAAAATCATAAAAAACTGTATTCTTTACACCTAGTAATTTGCAAGCTTTTTTAGCATCATCTCTTAGTTTTTCAATTTCTTGTTTCATTTTGTCATTTTCACCCCGTTTTGATTCATACACTGAAATGTTTTGATAATTTGACTTTCTTCTGGATGTAATGCCTGTTGCCATGAATACTACTGTAATCTTATCTCCCTTTTCTGCGTGTTTTAACATAGTACCGCCTACACCTAAAACCTCATCATCTGGATGTGCAACAATTACAAGTATATTCATTAAAGTAAGAAGTAATATTTTGTATAATTAACTCTTATTGCATATGGCATAGACCATTAAATCTGATATTCAACACTAGCAGCTAAGAGCAAGATGAATCTCTCACTTCCTGGATTTTTAATCTCTTATTTCTGGCACTAGTTTTTTCCACGTTGTTTTTGTATGCTGTTAAAAATTTCTTATATCCTTGTTTTCTTCTCTGCTACAAAGTTCCATGAGGCAAAAGTTTCTCCGCTTGTGGGTATCTCCTTTTTAACAATTTTATGCTCTAATATCAAGAAATCAAAATTTTTGAATAATTCTTGCAGATGTTTTTTATCAGAAAAATGTACCATCCCAACATCTTTGAACTGACCTCTTTGATAATTACTTCTTGTAAACGAGTCTTCAATAGTAGAGTCTTGATTAAAGGCTACATGTTGAGTTGAGAACCAGTCAATTCCAATATACTTGCCATTTAGTTTCATTTTATTTTCAACATTTTTCAAGCATTTTGTAATTTCTTGTGTATTGTTATGAGTCAAGGAGCTTCTATCAACAATTAAATCAAAATCGTTTGAAAATGGTATGTTGGAAGTAAAATCTCCAGCAATTATGTTTTCTTGAAGTTCTGGAAATTTTTTCTTTAATGTGTCAACCATGGTTGTGCTACCTTCAATGGCATAATATTTTACGCCAAGGGATTGAAAAAAAGGAATATTGGCACCTGCACCGCATCCCAATTCAAGTACATTGGATTCATTTGTAATCTGAGCATATCGTTTAACATAGCTAACTAGATCTGACCATGGCCATATGCTCATGTTTGTATTTTCTTTGTATTTTTGTTCCCATTCTTTAGAAAAAACCATATCGCATCAATAATTTGTCATCTAGATACTGCAGATAAAATTATCTTGATATCTTCATCTGTAAGAGATGGATAAATTGGTAAAGATACAGTTTCTTTAGATAAAGACCATCCGTTTGGAAGTGAATTTCTATCTCCTAATAATTCCCAGTCTTCTGTTGGTATAATGGCTTTAACACCAGCTGATTCTAGAGAATCAATGATTTTTTTTTGATTTTTTGTTCTTATTATTGCTCTATATCTTACAGGTGTCAAATTCTTCTTTTCTGGTAAAACATCTAGTAGTTCTAATCCTGCTTGTTTGTATTGATTAAAGATCTCATTTCTTCTTGCCAAGAAAGATGGTAATTTCTTTAATTGCTCACGACCGATAGCTGCTTGTAAATCAGTCATTTGAAAATTGAATCTCTTTTTACTATCTTTTCTCATATCGAATTCACGATAATCTCTAACCTTGTCAACTAGATTCTTGTCTTTGGAAACAAACATTCCTCCCTGTCCCCCGGATGTCATTAACTTTGTTGCATAAAATGAAAACACTCCTACTGTTCCTTGTAGACCTACTGATTTTCCATTCACTTGAGCCCCTAATGCCTGGGCACAATCTTCTATGATATTTGTAATCTTACAATCTGCTAAATCTATTGGAATTCCAAACATGTGTGGAATTATTATGGTGTCTGTGGATTTTTTTTCTAAATGTTCCGTGTCTATATTTGGCGAACCATTTTTGATATCAATCAAACTCTCATATCCTCCGGCCATTGCTACCGCATGTCTTAGGGCTGAACATGCGTAACCTGGAAACATTACTTTCTTTTGGTTAGAATCTACAGACATTAATGCAAGATATAGTGCAGCAGTTCCACTTGATACAGCTACTGCATGTCCCTTTTGCAATCCTATGAATTTGCAGAATTCGTCTTCAAATGCCTCAACTTCTGGTCCTTGTGCAAGCCAGCCGGAACGAATTACTCGTATAGCGGCCTTTTCTTCCTCTGCCCCTAATTTTGGTCTGTTGTGCTTAATCATTTAGTATCCTTTTTCTTGTAATATCCTTTCTTTACTTTCATAGGGTTGCCTATGACAAGTGAATAAGGTGGAATCTTTCCTCCATCTACGATAGTTCCTGCAGCTATGACTGAATGATGTCCTATGTGAGATCCACCCTTGATAACAACATGGGAACCAACAAAAACATTATTTTCAAGAGTTATGTTTTTTCTTTCAACATTTTTTTTCAGACCGATGCATTTTTTATGCGAGTCTGCACAATTTATCGAAACAAACGATGCTATATCACAATCATTTCCTATAACTACGCTAGCATCTTTTGCATTTATTTCAGACATGCCTCCAATGTAGACATTTTTTCCTATTCTTGGATTCCCGACTATCCAAACTAATGGATGAAAAGGATTTTTCTTAAAATTAGTAAACTCTGTAAATGTTTTCTGAAATTCATCAGTCTTCATTATTTGAAATCTCCTAGTGCAATTAATGCCCCCTTCTTGATATTTCTTGTCGCCTTTAAGCCTAAAATTTTATCCATTAGATTAGGAGCTAATCCATTTCCAGGTCTTCTGAGCCCCGTGTTTTTTGTATTTAGTGTTTCCCCCTTCTTGATTTCCTTTATTGCCATTATGCTTCTTCTTGCTAGAATCTTCATCTTTTCCTCCTTTTTGGTTGGTTGTATCAAGGGACTCCCCATCATTGTAAATGATTTGTTAATAGAATGCGCCCATTTTTTTATGCCTGCAATATCTTCTGAAAACCAATGATCCGGACCTGGCAAGTTGTGGTTTAATGTAAAATGCTTTTCAAAAAGACAAGCTCCAAGAGCAACTGCAAGTGAGGATGCCAAGGAACCCTGTGTATGATCTGAGAATCCCAATAGAATAGTTGGAAACATCCTTGAGAGTGTATCTAGTCTTAATAGATTTGTATCCTCAGGCGGAGTTGGATATTGAGATGTGGTAACAAGTAAAATAGTTGGATATCCATCCAATGCACCTATTGTATCTAATGATTGGTGAACTTCTGTGAGATTGGACATGCCACATGAGATCATCATTGGTAGACCTGTTTTTGAATATGTTTTCAAGAGTGGCAAGTTGGTAAAATCATCTGAGCCAACTTTGATTGCAGGCACCTTTAACTCCAATAATAATTCTAAATCAGATGGATTTTGCGGTGTTGAGAGAAACAAAATCTTTTCATCATCGCATCTCTTTTTTATTTTGAACCATTCATCACGAGAAAATTCATAACGCTTGAACATCTCAAGCATTGATTCTGTAACATCTTTTCCTTGCGATCTGTATGTGTATTTTTGATTGGGATCTCCAACAAATTCTTTAGCTTTGAAGGTTTGAAATTTTATTGCGTTAACGCCGGCATTTTTAGCAACACGAATCATCTCAAAAGCAGTCTTGATCTCTCCATTGTGATTTATTCCTGCTTCTGCTATGATGAATGGTTTACATCCGTGACCAATAGTATGCTTGTTTAACTTGATCTTAATCATGTTATCTCAATTATGTTAAACCCATTTCTTCTATAACACGGTGTGATCCTCTACCGTCAACTAACTGCACACATTTTTTAGACATTTGACTTAGATGCATGTTATCCAGACCCTTAATCGCTTTTGCATAATCTTTGGAAGATAATTCCTTGGCCCATCCTAGATTTATAATACATCCATTTTTAGCCACTGCCTCGGTTAGTTTTTTCTGATTCTCAGCAGATATGGAAACTATGGAAGGCAAACCTAAACAACACCTTTCCCAAGTCGTACTTCCTCCTGCCCCTATTGACAGGTCAGCTTTCTTCATCAGTTGAGCTATATTCGTTGATTGATAATGACAAGTGACATTTGAGGCCTTACATAATTTTTCCATACTCTTTGAAGTCTTGCCAGAGATCCCAAGTACAACATCTACTTTGATCTGCTTGTTGTCAAGATGACTAACTGCATCAAGTACTTTTTTAGTCTCATTAGTAGGATCACTGCTTCCAAAAGATACTAGGATTCTCTTTATTTTGTCATCTCGCTTTCTCAAATTTTTCCTAATTTGCTGAAATTCTTTGCGTAACAATGCAAATTTTGGACCGATTAATTTTATACAGTTATGTGGAATTAATCCATCGTAACATCTTCTCATATTTTCATAAAGATTTTGGTCTAGTATTAGATCACAATCATGTTTGCGTTTTGTCATATCATCAATTACCATTATTCTTTTTACATGTGGTCTGAGAATTGTTTCCCATTTCTTATCTAATCCGTAATTATCTACTACTAGCCAGTCAACTGGATCTAAATTATTGACGATTCCAATCGTTTTTTCTGCATCATCTTTCCATTCTAGTTCTTTGTTTGGGAGATAATGTACATCATATCCTTTTTCTTCGATAAACTTACAAAGACTTCCGGATAGTTTTCTAGAAATAAATGATACTTTGATATTCTTGCGTGGAATTGCTTCTGCAAGAGAAAAACAACGCATCATGTGACCCCACCCAATTGCTTTTCCAGAATCGGCACGTATTACCACATTCTTGTACAACATGTTCTCTTTTTTATGCTCGCATTGATATAATTTGCTTGGGGCTATTCTACACTGTAATTATCAGTTACTCTCATGTCTAAAAATCAAAGGAATGTTAATTATTGACTTGGATAGGAACATTACATCATGAAGATAACCTTTCTACAATCTGCATGTGTGTTAATAGAATCTGATAACACAAAAATTCTATGTGATCCTTGGCTTGTTGATGGAGAGTATTATGGCTCTTGGTCGTTATATCCTCCCTATGAATTAAAACCAGAAAAATTTGATGATGTAGACTATATCTATATTAGTCATATACACCCTGATCATTGTAGTCCAAAAACATTATCTCGACTTAACAAGAATATTCCTGTGTTAATTCATAATTTCCCTGTCAAATTTTTGAAAAATACTATTGAGCGTCTAGGTTTTAAAGTAATAGAACTAGAACATGATAAGAGAACTCGTTTAAAAAATAATTTACACATAAATATTTTAGCTGCTGATAATTGTGATCCAAGCATATGTGGTAGATTTTTTGGTTGTGCGCCTCTAGAGTACAAATTTGGCACCACTCAACTTGATACCATGTGTGTGATAGATGATGGCACCGAAGTTCTAGTTAATACAAATGACTGTCCCTATGAATTAGCATATACTGCAGCAAAAAAAATTAAAGAAAATTATAAAAATGTAGACATGTTGCTTGTGGGATATTCTGGCGCATCCCCCTATCCTCATTGCTTTGATATGGATGAGAATGAGAAAAAAATAGCCATTAAAAATAAAAAAGAAAAGATGTTCAAATTTGGTAAAAACTATGTTGAGCTTTTTGAACCAAAATACTTTATGCCCTTTGCTGGCCGATATACTCTAGCTGGAAATCTTTCCGCGTATAATTATAGCAGAGGTGAGCCAGAATTAGAAGAAGCTATGGAATATTTTGCTTCAAATGTGGATCAGAGTAAACACAAGTGTATTACACTAAACCTTAATGCATCATTTGATACACGCACTGGTATTGCATCTGAACCTTATACTCCAATTAATGCTGATGAAAAAAAGAAGTATGTAAATTCAGTTTTATCTAATGTAAAACTAGATTATGAAAATGAAAAAAAGCCTGAAGCCCAGGAATTAATTGACTTGATACCTAAATCATATGAAAGATTTGAGAGACATCGTAAGAATATTGGATTTACATCGGATACTGTAGTTCAAATTGAGCTCTCAGAGGATATTACAGCTGTTATATCGTGTAATGGAACTGGTTATCAGTTAGTGAAAAATAATGAGACGAATTCCTTTAACAAATACTTGAAAACTACATTAGACCCTAGATTGTTAAAATGGATTCTTTCAAAACCTCAAAAAGCACATTGGAATAATGCAGAAATTGGAGCCCACATTAAATTCAAGCGAGTACCTGATGTTTATGAAAGAGGCCTTCATTACTCCTTGAGCTTTTTCCATGCTTGAATTTCTTTTGTGATAAAAAAATCAAGAACCCAATAATGATTTTCAGTTTTATGCATACTCGAACCATATTTTAGTAATAAAATACACATCAAAAACATTTTATGCGTCTAGTTTGAGATAAAATTCGTGCTATCAAAAGACTTGGTAATAGGGTTGGGAGAAATTGGAGGACCGATTCTAAAAATTCTATCACGAGGTTTTCCAACTGCTGGTTATGATATAGATCCTAAATTGATGGATGTAAAAAAATATGCGAAATTAAAGAATCTTACAACAGATTTTCTTCACATATGTATTCCATTTTCGGAAAATTTTCATGATAATGTTATTCGAATTGTTAACGAGAACAACCCATCTGCCGTTGTAATTCATAGTACTATCAGTCCTAGCACTACGGAAAAATTGCAAAAGAAATTATCAATTCCTGTAATCTACAGTGCTACTAGAGGTGTTCATAAAAGAATGCTATATGATCTAAAAAGATATGTGAAATTTTTCTCAGTTTATGACTGGGCGCCAAATTCATCTTGGGCAGCAAATAATTATGTAAAAAGATTGAAAAAAGTTGGAATTAAAACAAAAAAATTATCTAATCCGTTAGTTCTGGAACTTGCAAAAATTGTAGTAGATACATCATACTATGGATGGCTGATCAACTATGCTCAACTTAGTAATATGATTGCGATACAGCACAAAGTGAATTATGATGAAATGTGGTCATTTTCTGATGAGATTCAAAAATATCTTGGAAATAGGCCAAAAATGTTCCCTGGATTCATAGGTGGTCATTGTGTTATTCCAAATCTAGATCTGATTCATAATCAGACACTTGATCTAATAAAAACGATTAACAATACATATGCAAAAAAGGTAAAAAACTCAAAATCTATTGTAAAGAAATACAAAAAGTAAATAACTACATCTTATCTCGCAACGTTTTATATTTTATAATTCTTAGAACTGTTGAAATATTAATTGATTGTACATATCTGATAATATATGAAAATAGAGAAAGAAGTTTCTGACATAAGAGGAAAAATCATGTTCATGTCATATGATAAAAAACAAGTAAACATTGTAGAAATTAAGAAAGGATATGCTCGCGGAGGTCATTATCATCAATTTGCAAGTGATCACATAGTTATAACTGGAAGAATTGAATATCGAGAGGAAAACATAGATACACAGAAAGAAGAAATAAAAATAATAGAATCTCCCTATATTATTCGAGTTCCTCCAAGAACAGCTCATCTCTTAATTGCTTTAGAGGACTCAATTTTTGCCGAAGTGTTTGATCATGAATATGAGGGAACAAATTATCCAAAATATAGGAAGATTGTAGAAGAAAAAATGACCGCTTGATTACTAGTTTATCTTAGAAAGTTGTTATAATTCTACGTTAGTTGGCGTTTAACAAAATCTATTGATCTTATTGGTGTAGGATCAATTCCAGATAATACCGCACGGTAAATTGATGTATAATCAAGAAGATAGATCAAATTAACAAGCTTTGAGAGAATGCTTCCCTCAACAGAGAAAATTTCTCTATAGTCTATTTGATTTTCTTTAAAATATTCCTTGAAAATTCTCCATATGTCCTTTGTCTTGGAATAATCGTCCTTACCTTTAATCAATAAGGTTTTTACATTGGTTTGCTTTCCCAATACACCATTCCCATATTAACAACTTCTTTT
>CAZDTF010000015.1:11754-13052 GCA_964508325.1 uncultured Nitrosopumilaceae archaeon
ATTTTCCTGCAGGGAATTCTTGAATCTTATTGCAGCTGCTTGTAAACCAAAGGGGTAGTAAATCAAAGGCATACCTGTAATCCATTCTGCTAGGTTTAGAGAAGGATTACTTTCATCAAGATTTACAGAAGAAATTTTTTTCCCTAATTTATCTAACTGGCTAATGGAATCACGAATATCTGATTCTCTCACTGGGATGACAGAATTCAAGACTTTGAGAATCGTATACAAAAATGTAGTAAAAGATGTGCGAGGAGAATGTAGCTGTAAAACATTTCTATATTCAATATTGTGCTTAAGACAATATTGTTGCATTTTTCCTCCTGATGAAAATGCCACAATTTTACATCCTGCATTATATGACGCATCTAAAACAGACAGGGTTTCCACTGTATCTCCAGAAACACTGGTTGCAACAACAAGCGTGTCAGAATCAGCAGTGTTTGGTAAGTGGTATCCTTTTGTTACTTCTACATGAATTTTAGTTTTTGAAAGTATTGAGGAAAAAAAATCTCCAAGAGCACCAGAGCCTCCCATGCCTACAAAAACAATATGTTCTATATTTTTCAGGTCCACCAAATCTTGCTTTGAATTGTATGCATCTTGGGCAATCAAAGGCCATTTATCATAAATTTTGTACATGCCCTGAGGATCATACTTGCTTAAGATATCATAATTTAGCAACTAATCCGTTGAGAAATAATTGTAATATAATGTTTCATTGAATATTTTGTGCTCAATGTGGGTTTAATCTATGAACAATACCACGAATTGGAAGGATTATAAAAAAGTCATTTCTAAATTCTATTGTTGCGTCAACATACAAAAATTCATTCTAGCTTGAGAACAGTAGAGTGGAAGAATAATACAGTAATCATGATTGACCAAACAAAACTTCCTAACAAACTTGAATATGTGAAATTCAAAGACTATAGAAAAGTGGCACAAGCCATAAAGGATCTTGTAATACGAGGCGCACCAGCTATTGGTGTTGCAGGAGCATTTGGTCTTGCTCTTGCATCACTTCAAAGCAAAGCAAAAACCAAAGAAAAATTACTTGAAGATCTAGAAAAAGCTAAAAAAGTACTTTTTGAAACAAGACCAACTGCTGTTAATCTTGCATGGGGATTAGAAAAAATAATGCGTGTTGCAAGTACTGGGAAAACTGTTGACGAAATCAAGAAACTAGTTGTCGAAGCCTCTCAAAAAATGGCTGTTGAAGATGTTGAAATCAATATGAAATTGGGAAAATTTGAATCTGATTTATTTGAAATCCACCATGATGACTTTGCTGGTGG
>CAZDTF010000016.1:0-12468 GCA_964508325.1 uncultured Nitrosopumilaceae archaeon
ATACGCCCAACTGGCCTTGTTGACCCTCAAGTAGAAATAAGAAAGACTGAAAACCAGATGGATGATTTGGTTTCTGAAATTAATCATAGAGTCGAAAAAGACCAGCGTGTTCTTGTTACCACTCTAACAAAAAGAATGGCAGAAGACCTTGCAGAATATCTCTCAAAAAAACAAGTCAAGGTTCGATACTTGCATTCTGAGATTGAAAATCTCCAGCGAACTGAGCTTATAAGGCAGCTGCGTCTAGGCGAGTTTGACGTTCTAGTTGGCATAAACTTGTTACGAGAGGGTCTTGATATTCCCGAAGTTGCCCTTGTTGCCATCCTAGATGCAGACAAGGAAGGCTTTCTTAGAAACATTACCAGTCTGATTCAGACCTTTGGAAGAGCTGCAAGAATACTTGATGGCTCTGTCATAATGTATGCTGATAGCATAACAAAATCAATGCAGCTTGCCATATCAGAAACAGAAAGAAGAAGAAACAAACAGATAGCCTATAACAAAAAGATGGGCATCACACCAGCTAGCATAATAAAAGCAATTCCAGAACAGGCAGCAAAACTTGATGAATTAAAACACTTGTCTAAAAACGATTTGTTAAAACAATCCATTGAAACAGAGGCAGCCATGAAAAGATTTGCAGAAGAGCTTGACTTTGAGCGTGCAATAGAGTATCGCGACAGATTGGCAAAGATACAAAAAGAGCTTGGAAAATGAATGACAAGTTAATAATTCGTGGTGCAAGGGAGCACAACTTGAAAAACATCAACTTGGATATTCCAAAAAACAAAGTTGTTACTATAACTGGCCTTTCTGGCTCTGGCAAATCTACTTTGGCATTTGATACAATTTATGCAGAAGGGCAGCGAAGATACGTAGAATCGCTTTCTGCGTATGCAAGACAATTTTTGGAAATGATGGACAAACCGGACTTGGATTCAATTGAAGGGCTGTCGCCTGCAATCTCAATTCAACAAAAGACTACAAGCAAAAATCCAAGATCAACTGTTGGAACAATAACAGAGATCTATGATTATCTCAGGTTACTTTATGCAAGAATTGGAATCCCTCACTGCACAAAGTGCGGTAGAAAAATATCAAACCAGTCAGCAGAATCAATTTGTGAATCAGTTCTTCGAGAATCAGATGGAAAAAATATTCTAATTTTGGCACCATTGATTAGACGAAAAAAAGGAACGTATGAAAAATTATTTGAACAAGTCAAGAAATTGGGCTATTCTAGAATTAGAGTAGATAATGATATCATAGAGCTAAACGGGGAAGTTCCAACTCTTGACAAACAGAAATGGCACAACATCGAAATTGTTGTAGACAGGATAAAGGCATCAAAGGAAGAAAAAAGTAGACTGTACGAATCCGTACAAAATGCGCTAAAAGCTGGCAATGGTTCTGTATTAATTTCAGGCGCGGATGAAAAGATATTTTCCCAAAACAATGCATGTTCTTACTGTGGAATTACTATAGGGGAGCTAGAACCGCGAACGTTTTCATTTAATTCTCCATTTGGAGCTTGCAAGACTTGCCATGGCTTGGGAGTAAAGATGGAGTTTGACCCCGATTTGCTCATCCCTGACAAGTCAAAATCAATACTAGATGGTGCCATAGTACCATGGTCAGGAAGATTCTCATCGTTTAGAAGACAAACACTTCGAGATGTAGGCAAAAAATTTGGTTTTGATCTGATGACTCCAATAAACAAGATGACCCCAAGACAACTACAGGTTATCTTGTATGGTACAGATGAAGTAGTCAGGTTCTCGTATGAATCCAAAACTACTGATTCTAAATGGCAGTATACTAATACATTTAGCGGAGTTATCCCAAGTCTAAATAAAAATTTTGTAGAAACCGACTCGGAATCAAAAAGAGAGGATCTTAGAAAATTCATGCGTGAGACACCTTGTAATTCTTGCAAGGGCAAAAGGCTGACAAACGAGGCGTTGGCTGTGAGGATAAATGAAAAATCAATAATGGATGTGTGTGATTTTTCAATTGATGCATGCTATGATTTTTTTCAAAACCTCAAGCTGACAGAGACTGAAAAATACATTGCAAAATCTGTACTAAAAGAGATACTTTCAAGACTAGAATTTTTAAAAAATGTTGGACTGAATTATCTTACTTTAAACAGAGTTAGCGCAACCTTATCCGGTGGCGAATCACAGAGAATAAGACTTGCAACTCAGATTGGTTCCAATCTTACTGGTGTGCTATATGTTTTAGACGAGCCAACAATAGGTCTTCACCAAAAGGACAATGCAAAATTAATTAAGACACTAACAAAATTGCGTGATCTTGGAAATACCATTCTAGTAGTAGAACACGACGAAGAAGTGATGCGAAATTCTGATTGGATAATTGATCTAGGGCCAGGCGCAGGGGTTCATGGCGGCAGTGTAGTTTTTGAAGGAACCATACATGACATACTAAACAATCACAAGTCAGTGACAGGAGAATATCTTAAAAATCATCATGCCATCAACCTTGCCAAAAAGATTCGCAAACAAAAAGGTAGTCTGGTTGTAAAAGGTGCAGCAGAAAATAATCTAAAAAACATTGATGTTGAGTTTCCACTAGGTTACATGATTGCAGTAACTGGTGTCTCTGGGTCTGGCAAATCTACTCTAGTCAACGACATTTTATACAATGCACTTTTGGCACACTTTCACATCATATCAGAAAGAGCTGGCAAACACAAACATGTAATTGGAGTAGAACACATAGACAAGGTGATTGGAATCGACCAATCCCCAATAGGCAGGACACCGCGCTCAAACCCTGCCACATACATCGGTGCATTTACCCCAATACGGGATTTATATTCTAACACCGAGCTCTCAAAGGAACGAGGGTATACACTAGGACAATTCTCGTTTAATGTGCCAGACGGAAGGTGCTTTGCATGTGAGGGAGATGGCGTTAAAAAAATAGAGATGCAGTTTTTGTCTGATGTGTATGTGGTTTGTGATGAATGCAAAGGAAAAAGATACAATTCTGAAACTTTATCTGTCCTCTACAAGGGAAAAAATATTTCTGACATTTTATCCATGACTGTAGATGAAGCTTTAGAGTTTTTTATTAACATACCAGCAATCAGCCGAAAACTACAAACAGTTGCAGATGTCGGATTGGGATACATAAAACTAGGTCAGGCAGCAACCACTTTATCAGGTGGTGAAGCTCAAAGAGTAAACCTTGCATCAGAGCTTTCAAAAAGAGACACAGGAAAGACAGTGTACATTTTAGACGAACCCACAACTGGATTACATTTTGCTGACGTGCAAAAATTACTTGATGTCCTAAATAGATTGGTGAATCTTGGCAATACCGTAATAATAATAGAGCACAACTTGGATGTAATAAAAAACTCTGACTGGATTATAGACTTGGGTCCTGAAGGTGGAGACAAGGGAGGAATGGTGATTGCATTTGGCACACCAGAACAGGTAGCACAAAACCCTGCTAGCTATACCGGTCAGTACCTAAAGCGTGTTTTAAAGCATGACAATTGATATTTCCAAATTTACAATTCCTGTTCATTCTGGAATTTACATAATGAAAGATGACACTGCAAAGATAATCTATATTGGAAAAGCAAAAAATCTTAGAGATCGCGTAAGATCATATTTTTTGAAAACCCAAAATTACAAGACACAAAAACTAGTTGAAAAAATATCAGATATTGAGTTTGTGCTAACTGACAACGAAAGTGAGGCATTCTTGCTTGAAGCTAACATGATAAAGCGATACAGGCCAATTTACAACATTGAACTAAAAGACCAGCAGCGGTACACTTATCTTAGAATTACAAACGAAGAGTTTCCTCGTCTCATGGTGGCAAGAAGAACAAGAACAGGCGAATTTCTAGGCGGCGGCAGGGTTTATGGCCCATTTACGTCAGGCAGCTCAAAAATACTCTCAATTGGCCTTTTACGCAAAGCATTCAAGGTGAGAATTTGCAAGAGGCTCCCAAAAGAAGCTTGTTTGGAATATCATCTTGGGAATTGTGAAGCCCCATGTCAATTCAAGGAAGCGCGTGAAAAATATGGAAAACACATCTCAGATCTAGAATCAATACTCAAAGGCAAACAAAGACTGGAAGACTTTAAACAAAAATTAGAAAATGAAATGAAAGATGCATCATCACACCTGCACTATGAAATGGCAAAAGAGATCCATGAAACAATACACAGGCTAGAAAACTTGCAGACAAGACAAAAAATGGAATCAACAAAAAACTATGATGAAGAATATTTTGGAGTTATAATACAAGACCAGATAGCGCATCTGATGAGTTTCAGGCAAACAAATGGTGTAATTCGGGACAGAAACAGATTTTCTTTTGATCTTGTTGGGGACAATTCGTTTTCGTCATTTTTGTCGCAATACTATTCTACAAATCCAATTCCAAAGTTCATTGTAACAAGTGAGCTTCCCGAAAAAAAAGACGTTTTAGAAGAGGTATTTTCAAGAACTAGTGGATTTAAGGTCAACATCATAGTTCCATCATCTGGCAAAAGAAAAGAGATGATAAAACTAATCATGAAAAACCTTACCCTATACCAGACAAAGGGTTCCGAGCCAGCTCTTGTAGAGTTACAGGAAAAACTTCACTTGGAAAACATTCCCAAAATAATAGAGTGCTTTGACATTTCAAACCATGGTGCAGATTATGCTGTTGGTTCCATGTCTCGTTTTGTTGATGGAAGGCCAGACAGACAAGGATATAGGAAATTTAAGATAAAGACCATTCAGGGAAGAGACGACTATGCAATGATAAATGAGGTGATAAAAAGGCGCTATATCAGACTACGAAAAGAGAAAGATAAGACACCGGACTTGATATTAATAGACGGAGGAAAGGGGCAGCTACGAGCAGCTTTGGATGCACTAAAAAGCATTGGCAGTGTGATTCCTTGCATCTCATTGGCAAAAGAAAACGAGGAAGTATTTACTCCAAAAATAAAAGAGCCATTAGTTATCTCAAAAAACAATCAGGCGCTAAAAATTTTACAGCATGCAAGAGATGAAGCACATAGATTCGGTGTTGCGTATAACAGGTTGCTTCGCAAGTTTAACTAGAAAAATTCGTCAAGTGTGTTTTCTTTTAATGGTTGCGCGTCAAATCCCATCTTGGAAAGGTCGTTTGCAAACTCTTCAACAAAGCCGTGTACTGTATAGATTTTTTCTGGGTTGCATTGTTTTACCAGATCAACTAGCTCGTTGTAATCACAATGGTCGCTAAGTGTAATTGAATAGTCATGCTGTCTTGCAAATAAAAACCTGCTAGACTGTACCCATCCACTAAAGCCAATTGTTATTGCGTCATACTTTGATTTCATGTGTTGAACAAAGTTATTTTTTGCACTCATGTTTGGTGCAATCATGACCCACGGTTTTTTGTCAAGCAATCCGTTTTTTTCAGCTTCTGAATGTCCTACAGAATATTTTAGGTCAACTCCAAATTTTTTATACAGATCATTTACCCGTTTTATAGAATCATGGTAATACGGATTCCAGTGTGAAAATAGATATGACAGAATCTGGGCTTTGCCAAGCTCATACCCTAGTAAGACAACTGGTTTTCCTTTGGAGTACATTTCAGATATAATGCCGTTTACTTTTTTTATCGTCTCATCTATCTCAGGAAAGACAAATTCTGGCATGCCAAACGTACACTCTGTGACTAGTGTCTTACATTTTGGAATCCTTGCGCCTTTCATAAAGCCCCTGTTTCTTGTACAAATATCACCGGTGTAAAACACATCACCAAAGACTAGACCTCGTGCGCCCAAGATATGACCGGTATCCACCATGGAGAAATCCTCAAACTCTTCGACATAGTTTTCTATATTGTATCCACGAAGCTTTGCAATCTCACTTGTCTGCCTTGTTGTCAAAAGCAGGCCACCGTTTTGATTATGCAAATGATCCATATGTGCGTGGGAGACAAATGTGATTCCGTTATTTGTTGCTCTTCTTGGGTCAAGATGGATTGTCATCTCGTTTTGTATAGACACTATACCGTTTGATGTCATCTTGATTGTTTGCTCCAATTCCAAATTTCAGACAAATCTATCGAATATAAATTGCTAGATTGATCTGTAGTTACATATTGTATAATCAAATTTTTAGTAAATGATTAGTAAAGTGTTTATTTGTATAACAAAGTAAGTTCATCATGCTCAACCTTGCCATCTTGATCTCTGGTAGAGGCAGCAACATGAAGGCCATCTTAAATGCATTCAAGAAAGGAAAAATTCCAGTAAAGCCTGCAGTTGTAATATCAAACAAATCCGATGCAAAAGGAATTAAAATCGCACAAAAGCTTGGTGTCAAGACCGTAGTAATAGAAAGCAGTGAGGTAAAAGGCGTAAGCTGGGATTATGATACAAAAATTGTTACAGTCTTAGAAAAATATGGCGTTACGCCAAAAAATGGGCTTGTCTGCCTTGCCGGATTTATGAGAATACTGAGTCCTGAATTCATCAAACATTTTAAGGGAAGAATAATGAACATACACCCTGCGATATTACCTTCATTTCCCGGATTACATTCACAAAAACAGGCAGTAGACTATGGAGTAAAGTATTCTGGCTGTACGGTTCATTTTGTAGATGAGGGAGTAGATACTGGACCAATAATCTTGCAAGCCATAGTCAAGGTAAAAGACAATGATACAGAAAAGAGCCTCTCAAAGAGGATTCTTTCAAAAGAGCACAAGATTTACCCAAAGGCAATCAAGCTTTTTGCAGAAAGCAAGATCAAAGTAAAAGGAAGAAAGGCTACAACTTAGGAATCTGGTCCGCCAAAAAAATACAATACTAGTAATTCTTTTTTGTTTCCATGAAAATTATGTTTTAGATTCTTTGCAACATAGTAAGACATTCCCTCTGATATGGAATAGTCTTTGCCACCGATATTTAAAAAACCGTCACCTTTTATGATGTAATAGATCTCATCGCTTTCGTGTGGCTCTTGAGTGTCTTTTTCTCCAGGTTCTAGTTGCAGTATTCCTGCAGCCAAGTTTTCTTTGTTGATAAATGTATGAAAGTATGATTTACTCTTTGACATTTCTTTTAGGTACTGGTTTGTGTCAAATTGGATTTTCAATATACCATGTTTTCTGACGGAGATTAATCAATGTAATCAAACATGAATAAATGGAAAACATAAGACTACGAAGTACAGTTTTTTGTCTATATCTAGGTACGAGCTGGATGGTAAGTGCTTATAGCGGTTCAATTTTTTTGTATTTTTGGGTTTGCTTATACCAATCATTCTTTTTGTTATTCCTTATTTGAAAAGAAAAAAGAAAGGGATAGAAAATCAAAAATCACATTGATTAAGTTCAAAACTACTTTTCATCTTCAGTAAAATCAGATCGTATACTAGAATCATACAAATCAGGATTTTTAGCATAGATTCTGTAGAAAATTTACCTTCCAAGGATTAAATATCCTAAAACGTACCCAATTTTGTTTGGCTGGACAAAAAATTGACGGAATTTTAGTTGCAAACGCGGTAAAAGGAAGAGTGCAAGCTGCAGCTGAAGCATTAAGATCTGAAGGAGTCAGGCCATGTCTTGCAACCATTCTAGTTGGAGAAAACCCATCTTCTACAACATATGTTACAAATAAACAAAAGGCGTGCGCAGAAGTTGGAATTGAAACCAAAGACCACCGATTACCAGAATCATTTTCCCAGCAAGAGATGAACTCGTTAATTGATTTACTAAACAAAGATGTTGCAGTGCATGGAATCTTGGTGCAGCTACCACTACCAAAACAATTAGATGAATTTTCAACTACTTCACGAATCTCTCCAATTAAAGATGTAGATGGTCTGACACCATACAATATCGGACTATTATCATCAGGAAGAGCAATTCTCAAACCGTGCACACCTTCAGGAATAATGGAGCTTTTTGACTATCACAGAATTAGTTTATCAGGCAAAAATGTCGTAATCATAAATCGTAGCCATCTAGTTGGAAAACCATTATACCATATGATGCTTGAGAAAAACGCCACAGTTACAACATGCCACTCTAAAACAAAAAACCTCAAAGAGCACTGTCTTGGAGCAGACATCATAATTACAGCAATAGGGGACAGGGCAAAATTCACACTTTCTGCAGACATGGTAAAAGACGGTGCCATAGTAATTGATGTTGGAACAAGCAGACAAAATGGAAAGCTTGTAGGTGATATTGATTATGAGAATGTTATAAAAAAGGCATCTTATGCTACTCCTGTTCCTGGCGGAGTCGGCCCAATGACCATAGCGATGCTTTTAAAAAACACTGTTACTGCAGCGTCAATTAGTAAAGGATTTGTCTCAGGTCGTTGAAAAAGCAAGGCTGCGAAAGCAGTTTTTGGATACACGGGATGCATTATCGCTTGATTTTATCAAAATTACAAGCAAGGAAATTCAAGACAATCTAAGAAAGGTAGATTTTTTCAGGACTGCAAAGACCATCGGAGCATATTACTCCATTGGAAGCGAGGTACGCACGCAAGACATAATGCAAGAAATCCTAAATGCAGGAAAGGAATTGGCGTTGCCCAAAGTTATAAAAAATGATCTTGTTTTTAAAAAGATTTCAAGTTTCCCAGAGCTTGAGCAAGGAACTTATTCCATCATGGAACCAAAAGACAAGTGTGAAATTGTAAAAAATTTAGATGTTGTGATTGTTCCTGCCATAGCACTTACAAAAGATGGCTTTAGGTTAGGATATGGATTTGGATACTATGACAGATATCTGCATGGAAAAAAATCCAAGACAATTGCTCTATCATATGCAAAACAAGTAATCAAATCATTTCCACATGATAACAACGATGTTAAAATCAATGTCATAGTTACTGAAGACAAAGTAATTAGGACATGAGTCCCTTTTTTCCTATATCTGTTCTATAATACTTGCTTGGCCAAGTTATCTCTTTTACTCTAAGATACGCATTTGAGATTGCAGTCTGTAGTGTATCACCTAGTGCAGTGACTCCAAGTACCCTGCCTCCACTTGTTAGAATTTTGTTATTATTACGTATTGTTCCTGCATGAAATACAACCGAGTTTGTGTCTTTTGAATCAAGGCCTAGGATTTGCTCATTTTTGGAATAAGCTTCAGGATATCCTTTTGATGCTAATACAACACAGACTGCACTTTGGCTTTTCCATAGGACAGGCGGCAATTGTGATAATGTTCCATCAATGCTTGCGTTGATGTAGTCATACAAATCAGACTCCATTCGCATCATTATAGGCTGGCATTCAGGGTCACCCATTCTTGCATTATACTCTAAAACGTATGGCTTGCTGTCTTTTAGCATTATTCCTGCGTACAAAAATCCCTTGAATGGAATTCCATCGTTTTTCATGGATTCAACTGTTTTATTGATTACACTTTTTTGAATTTGCTCTGCCATGGAATCATCAATCACAGGAGTTGGCGAATAAGCGCCCATTCCTCCAGTGTTTGGACCTTTATCATCATTAAATATCCTCTTATGATCCTGACTTGTAGCCATTGGAATTGCAATCTTACCGTCAGATAGTGCAATGTATGATGCTTCTATTCCATCAATTCTTTCCTCTAAAATTATTTTAGAGCCTGCAGTGCCAAAACTTTTCTCAACTAGAATCCTGTCTATTGCAGATACTGCATCACTAGAATCATTACAAACAATTACGCCCTTTCCTGCTGCAAGACCATCTGCTTTTACTACTAGTGGAAAATCAATTGACTTTGCATATTCTTTTGCTTTTTTTGCATCATCAAAAATCTCAAATTGTGCAGTAAGAATGCCGTGTTTTTTCATAAAGTTTTTTGCCCAAACCTTGCTTGATTCAAGATGTGCGGCATTTTTTGTCGGACCAAATATCCTCAACCCCTTTTTTGTAAATTCATCAACTATCCCAATTGATAGCGGTATTTCAGGACCGACTACTGTCAGGCAGTTATTTCCAAAGGCAAACTTGGCAAGATTTTCAATATCATCAGTTTGAATGGATACGTTGTTTGATGTTCCACCATTTCCTGGTGCATAGAAAACCTTGCCCACCTTTTTGCTTTGAGAGATTTTCCAGCCAAGCGCATGCTCTCTACCTCCAGAGCCAACAACTAAAACATCAGTCAACAAACTGCCTATATTTTTCTTGTATATAATCCAAGATTGGTTTTAGAAATGTTGATTAAAGCTGTATCCAAAGCTTGTACATAATGAGCCAAATAGATCCACAAAAATCAGTCTATCTTTTTACACATGGAAGACGTGACTTGGAAGCTGCTGCAACAAATGCACTGGTATCAAAGGGTTTTCCTAAAGAAAAGATAATTTCAGCCAGACCAGACCAAGTCGGAAGCGTTGGAGATTACATGGCAATGCTTTGGATGCCTCCAAACCCAGACCACATCAAGATACAAAAGATAACCAAAGTAGAACAAGTACCTCCAGAAGGAATGATTGGGCTATGGAAAGGAGTATCAAAAGAAGATTTGTTCCAGATAAAACTATAGATCAGATACAATTGCTGAAATAAAACTTTCAAACTCGGAATCTGCAAATTTTATTACTTCAACCTTGTTTTCTTGCTTGGCAACTTTGACTGATTTTAGATGGTAACATTCTCCACCTTTTTCTAGAACATTAAAAAAATAATCTTCACAAGAGCAAAATCCAATCTCTGGGTCAAGCCAGTGTTCATTGTCTTTTCCTACTACAGTCCATACCTTTCTCTTGCTTGGCTCAAAGTAGTGAAGCTTGACACCTCTTCCTGCTATTACAGCATCAAGATTTTCAGAATTTTTTTTCACAAGGATTTAATTAAAAACTTGCTCGTATATCTTTTGATGGTCAAGACAAGAATCGTGCAGGCACAGCCTGCCTTGATACTAGATGAAAAAAAGCGATATCTTGTTGTGACTGACTTGCATATTGGATTTGAAAAGACACTACTTGCAAATGAGATCCACGTCGAATCAAAAGGACTAGTTCGAGAGGCATTTGATTCTCTTTTATCCATCATACAACAAGAAAAGCCAGATTCACTGATTTTGTTAGGCGATATAAAATCAGGTATAGACTCAATCTCAAAAGCAGAGTGGCAAGCAGTACCATTATTTTTTGAGATTGGAAAAAAAATTGAAACAATAGTAATTCCTGGAAACCATGATGGAAATATACAAAAACTTTTGCCAGATGGAATCACGCTTGCAAGCTCATCAGGGCTTGTAATTGGTGATATACTCTTGACACATGGTCACACCATGCCTTCAGAAAATCTCTCTCATATTAGCAAAATAATAATGGGCCATGTGCATCCTGTCTTTTTCCAAGAAGGTTCTGTCTTAGATGGTCAAAGAGTATGGGTTTCAATTAGAGCAGAAAAAAACCAGCTTTTTCCATCATCAAAGGGGATGCTTGAAATAATTATTCTTCCAGCCTTTAACAAGTATTTTTACGCTACACATAAGAAATATTATAAAAAATCAATCTCACCAATTCTTCAATCAATTAAAAATTGCCAGTCTGCAAAAATTGTAACACTTGATGGCTCCATAATAGGGAACGAATCTATGCTTGAAAACATAGTTTGAATATAATAAACAACTTTCGCATCATCTAAAATCCTCTGAGTTTAAATTTTAATTTATATAGTGTGGATCGATGAAAACTTGAAAAGCCAGTATAGTGTTTGAACTGTTATGCAGATTAATCGAGAAACTGATGGTTCAGTGATAAAGTTGTTGACAGGAAAGAACTTTGCATTTGTTGCTACATTAATGAAGGACGGCACACCACAGATAACTCCAACATGGATTGATTATGATGGAAAAATAATTCTGATTAACACTGCAGAAGGCAGAGTAAAACAAAAAAATGTATCAAGAGATCCGCATGTATCTATATCAATAGTTGATCATAACAATCCGTACGACATGGTCACAATACGAGGAAAGGTAATAGAGCAGACATCACAAGGTGCAGACGAACATATTGACAAGCTTGCAAAAAGGTATCTTGGTGTTGACAAATATCCATTTAGATCACCGACTGAAAAAAGAATAATTCTCAAAGTTGTGCCAGTAAACGTCTTTCACATGCAGCCCTGATCTGAACTTGTGTACGTTATGTTTGATTTAATCTAGTTTATCGTATGGCTCTAATGGTTTTTTTGTTGTCTCGTTGTGTTGTAGCCAATCAAGTGTCTTTGCAAATGAGTCTGCAAGCTCTGTCGTTGTAAGTACAGGAATACCAAGCTCTACTGCCTTTCGTCGAATCAAATATTCATCATAGAGCATGCCTACATATTTTTCCAAAGTTGATGTGCTTGGAACATTTACAATGAAGTTTATTTTATGCTCATAAAGCAGATCAGCGATGTTTGGTTTTCTTTCTGGTTCACTAATTTTATAAACAATCTCATTTGGTACTCTTTTTT
>CAZDTF010000017.1:0-10606 GCA_964508325.1 uncultured Nitrosopumilaceae archaeon
ACAATCTGAACCCTGGGGCGCGTTTGTATTTGCGGTTCCTGTAATAAAGTCGTCCCAATAGGTGGGGGCTGCAGCAACAAAAGCTTGTGCAGGTGAAGTAATTTCAGAGAGACATCTTCCTTGTTGTACGCAGAAAAAGGTAGCCCCTGCTCCTGTGACAATGTTGTTAACGGTTTGTTGCGATTTTAGTGCTCCAGTTTTGTCATGAACAGATATTGTAACTAGGTCCTTTGCAATGGGCGCATCAGTAAGAGCGTTTGAATCAAGAGACTTGGAATCTTTTTGAGATTGAAACATTGAATTTAATGAAAAACCTGTGACACCTGCTAGTAATACTGTTGACCCTATGAGTAGGGCAAAAAAATACGCTGGCCTTGCCATACTTTTTTTCCTTATAATTCCCTTATTAACAATATCTACAAAATGATTCTACCATTTCAGTTTGATAAAAAATTTGCCGATCTGTTGCACCCAATAAAACTAATATCGTAGAATTAAAACAAGGGGATGTGTTTAAATCTAAATTATCAATGGGAATTATTATTGCCCTTGTTTTAATTGCAGCTGGTGTTGGTTTTTATTTATTAGAATCTAATCAGGCTGCCCAACCTGCTACCTCTACCCAACCCAACAACGTACATCACTTTCAAGTTAATGTAAATGATACTTTTGCTATAAGAGAAAAACATGGCTAGAAAACTAGAATTGTTTTGGCATTTGATAGAAAATTATACATCTGTTTCAATTAAGCACATTATAAATCCAAAATCATACATAAAACAAATTCAACTGCAAGACAGGAGCAAAAAAAGTTGTTATTAAAAACAATAACTGTCTTTTCAGCAATCTTGCTTGTATCCTCTTTTGGATCAATGGCCTTAGCTGATAAAACCACCATTCCATCAATTGATAATCCCAAAACTAGGGATGGAAATAGTGGATACAAGCCAGATAGATTGAACATTTCTGAAAATGTAGCCGTAACAGTACATCACAAGCATGTTGATACAAATGGCAATACTATTACTGAGACTGCAGTTTACACTAGCTTAAACCAAAACTCTCTAGATATCATAAAACAAAATTCAGATACAAAAACAACCATGGACAGGATCTGGAATCTTGACAGAGTTAGATTCAATGGAAGATCAATTGTTTCAGAAAATGCTTTATGGAATTACATATTTGCGGAAAAATTATCTAGCCTGATTAAAGCAGAGCTGTATAATGACAAACAAACCAACAATTTAAATAATTTTGTAATTGAACCAAATAAAATATCAAATCAGGGAACCATCCATATTACAAGTGCTTTACAGCTTGATTCAAACAGGTATTTTCTCAAAGATGTATATCCACAAGTACATGCAAAAGACGGCAACTGGACTGGCTACATTCCTGTTGGCAACTATATACGGGTAACATTTGAAAAGGACCTTACTGGCAGCAATGATGTTACAATTTTTGCAAAAAGTAACTATTCAAATGCTAGCATCCAATTATATGAAAAAGACTCTAATCGTCTTTTGGCAGAGTTTGGAAAAATAACACAAGAAAAACAGTACAGAATCTTTTTGACCAATTTGAACGGAACACAGGACACCTTTGATTTGAAAATTGTTGGAAGCCCTATAGATTTCGATTATGTTGTTGATCCGGCTTTTAGTGTAACCCATTCTGATACCGTTGAACTAAGTACCAAAGCCTCCCCAGGCAAAGCAGTAAAGGACTCTGTAGCAATTAGCGAATCAGTTAAACTTCCTCAAAAGAAAGTTTCAGATACAATTTCACTAAGCGATAAAGAAGCAACCAGTCGTCAGGCAAAAGACTCTGTTGCAATCAGTGATTCACTAAAACTGCCTCAAAAACAAGTTACAGATTCTTTATTGCCAAGCGAGAAAGCAACCCCCAATAGGGTAGCAAAAGATGTTGTTGCAATAAGTGAGTCAACAACAGTGTCCACTGCCATTTTTCATCCTGTCTTAGTTACAGATACCATCTCAATAAGCGAGAAAACAACTCCAAATAATGTAGTAAAAGACGTTGTAGCAATCAGTGATTCAGTAAAACTGCCTCAAAAACAAGTTTCAGATACCATCTCCATAAGCGAGAAAACAACTCCAAATAATGTAGTAAAAGACGTTATAGCAATCAGTGATTCAGCAGCTGGTAACAGAGGTACATTTGCATCCTTGTCAGATTCAGTTGCAGTAAATGATGGAACAGTATCAACAAATGCTACCAAATCTGTCACCATATCAGAAACAATTACACCAACAGACCAACTGGCAAATTCGCTATCCAAGTCCATGACAGAATCAATTGGAACAGATGATGGAACAGTATTCACATCTAAACTCAATTCCATATCCTTGAGGGAATCCATTTCAATAGACGATGGGACAGTATCGCTATCTGGACTCAATTCAGTAACTTTGAGTGAATCAATTGCAGTAGATGACGGGACAGTATCGCTATCTGGACTCAATTCAGTAACTTTGACAGAAACAATAACGATGACACCACAAATAACTAATGCCAAGTCACAAACACTATCAGAAAATCTAATAACAGATGATGTCATTGGAGAAAATCTTGCACCAAATCAAAATCTTGTTTCTAATATACAACAAACAATAACGGTAGATCCAGTCAAAACAGACTTGGTCATATCTAGCAGTAATGCATCTTTATCAACTGTAACTGTTCCGTCAACAACAACTACTACAGAACTTAATTACTCAAAAATAGTGCAAAGTGGCATCACAGACACAGTCCAGATTAATAATCCTCTCACGATCACAAAAGATACTAACGGAGATTCTCAACCTGACGTGCAGGTATCTCTTCCAGCAAATGTAACTGTAGGTGGTCCTACAACTTGGATAGGCATTATTAATCTGCCAACAGTAGTGTCAAATCCTACATTGCCACAAGAACAAAACACCATCAACACCCCAAGTAAGAGCATCGAGCTTGGGTTTGGTTCTACAACATTAACTTTTGACAAAGCAGTTCGGATTTCATTTATTGGTGATGCAGGAAAGCGTGTTGGTTACTTTAATTCAGTTACACCATTTACCGAAATTATAACAACCTGCAGTAGCGATACACAAATTGCAAATAATGGTCTGCCGTCTGGAGGAAATTGCAAAATTAATGTAGGTTCTGACCTTGTGGTTTGGACAAAACACTTTACTGGATTTGCAACATTTGGTTCCTCATCTCCAGGATCTGGTGGTACTGGTGGAAATTCTGGAGGGGGCGGAGCTGGAGCAACAAGTGCTGGACCATCAGGAGCTGGAGGTGGAGCTGCAGGACTGGGCGGACAATTAATCCCCTATCTTTCTATCCAGCAAGTATACTATGATGTATGTGATTTAAAAACAGTCAAGATAGTAGTTGCTACAGACAACAGCAAGGTTCCTACAGTAATAATCCGCTCATCTGTATCTGGGATAACTGATGCTCAGCTAGCGCAAGACCAACCATATGCACAACAAAACGTCAACGCAACTATCAAAACGTTATTGTATGAAGGACAGATAGATTCAAACCAAAAATCATTTGAGGTACTTGCCTTAACAGCAATAGGAAATAATGTCTACTCTGAAGGAAAGACAATTGAAGTTACAGGCTGCCATGACACAATCAACTTTGTAAATGAATTGTCAACACAACCCACACAAATTGATTCTAGTGCACCAAAGATATTTGACACTAAATTCCAGATAGGAAATGCAACCAAAGTTCTATCATCTGATGTAACAGACCAATATGTGGATAATCTTTCAATGTCAATCTATTCTATAATTTATTCCCCAACACCGCTTGACCGTGCAGAGCTACGATATGTTACACTAGGACAAGATATGGCAAATTATGCTGTAGTAAAAATGGATGTTGTACCTCTGCCTGTGACAAACTCTACCTACATCATTTCTGGAACGATTCCACTACAATTTATGAAATCACCAGCCATACAATACTGGATACATGTTGAAAACCATGCAAGAAAAGTATCAGACTCGGAACAGTACAGTGTTGGTGTAAAACCAGGCTATCCAATCAATGGAAATCTAGAACTAGATATCATAAAAAATAATGCGGCAGGTATTATGGTAACTTCTGACGCATACTTTACCAATAATTCCACCAGGCCTGTCTTTGGAGCAATCTCACTTGTAGTTGATGGAAATCAAGTTTACACATCCACACCTCAGCTCTTTGAGTTAGGACAAACACTAGTGCAGCTCAAATGGAAGACTACGGGATACTTGACAACTCATCAGCTGCAAGCTAGAGCAGAGTTTTATGGAACACTGATTGAAAGTAAAATACAGATCGAAAATACATTCCAGTCAACACAGACCATATCACTATTACAACCAAAAATAATTGGACCGGTAACAAGCCAGGATGGTAACACAATCGCAATTCCAGTTGTAATACATTCCTCATTTAACAACGCAGGCCACATGAAATACCGTGTCACTGCCCCAGATGGAACATGTGTGATAGGTGATTCTGGTTGCCTTGTAACAAATAGTACGTACCATTTGCCAGGACAAGTCAAGAGCATAACAATAGGTGACCAAATATACAGAGTGAGATTTTCAGGATCAGAAAGTTCACTTGAACGATTCTCAATTAGATCAATAGATCCAATCATAGGACAGTGGAACATACAGATCTACTCGCAAGATGGGCAGGTACAGCAGACTGATGTGATGCAGCACACCTTCTTGCAGATAAAGTACAAGCCACAGTCCTCTGTTTTGCCCTAGTCAACAACATGTATCCCAATTGCATCTAGATTCATTCCAACATTTTTGTTGCAAAATCATCTTGAATCGATATATAATTTTTCTACCAAGTAACCACATGACAATAATACCAGGAATCAGAGACATAATAGAAAACTCTGTTACACTAGGCAGGTGCATAGAACACGCCATCCACATAATGCATTTCGTGGATGGCAAAGAGGACATGTTTGCTCTAGCCAAAGTCTTTCTTTGCGGATTGTTTTTAGGAGTAAATTAAATGACACAAGAAAAAACAAGCAAGCTAAAAGAGATAAAGGAGACTGTTACTGGTGCTGCAGAGATAATGCGCCAGATTAAAACGCCTGGCATGCAAGAATCCTTTGGAAATTTAGTTGGCAGTGCAAAGCTTGCCAAGGAAATCATTGAAGCTCTCAAGTCACCAGAGATGGTAAAAAACATTGAAAACTTTCGTATTATGTCTGAAAACATAAACCAGGCATCAACAACCATGCAAAATACACTAAGACATCTAGAAGAGACAGGGCTTGTAGACGAGGCAAAGGGCTTGATAAAATCTGCATCAAATGCAACAGACTCGTTTGGAAACAGTGGTCAAGATGTACACGAGATTAGTACATCCATCAAAGAAATGATAAGGTCTGTCAGAGGTTTGATTGACGAATTTAAAATAACAGTTATGGATTCTAAAAAGTCTGGAGCAATTCACAGTATAGAAGAGACAGTCAAGGATGCATCAGAAATTTACAAGACCATATTTAGAGACAAAGACTCGAAATAGAAATAGAATTTTTATAATCATTATATTCTTGACATCTGAATTGATTAGCAATTTTTCCTCTCATTACCAATGATAAGATCTGTAAAGTTTAAACAACATCTTTTTCAATAACGTTTGTAAAATAATGTACCCTTGATAACAAGAATTGTTTTTCCAGTATGCAAACAAGTTCTAGGCAGAAATTATTGTATGCAAACCTGCATTGGAATTTCATCTAAAAGGGAGCAGGCAATAATGTTCTGCCGAGGAATTTGCGTTAAATACAAAGCTTACAATACTTTTAAGGGAACTAGATACAGTAAGGGACAAAAAAGGTGCAATCTTTGCGAGATATTTATGAAATGGGATGGTTTGTGGTGTCCTTGCTGTAATTATAAACTCAGACAAAGACCACGTAATAAAAAATACAAAGAAAAATTTCTTGACAAAATTATAGAACAATGATCTCAGTGTTATTTTACCAATAGCAACTTTTTATGGAGGCAATTATTTTTTCGATTTAGGAAGGGCAAACGCCGAATTTTCTACGACTAGCTTGGACCTGTACCAGACTTTAGCCTGATTTACTGGAGTTTTTGCAAATTCTTTGCAATTAGGCCCTAATAAAAAAACTGGACTGCTTTACTTTGATAGGACTTTACAAGATAATGGCACACAAACTCTATTGGAACATTACAAACAGAAAGTTAAACTATTCTAAAAACATCTAGTTTTCATGTCAATTCTACAAAATAAAGACATTTACAACATCCTTACTACATGGGCAATAGAAAAATGTCTTCTTGATCTTGGAAAACCAACATATGATATGGTGATTGATTTGCTAAAAAAAGAATATCATTGCCATCTTGCTGACTGCTATATGCATCCAGAGTATCTCAAATCAGTACTAAAGAAATTACCTGATGATTATGGCGTTGCAATAGTAGTATCAATTACAAACGAATTGAAGGAATTTTTGTATAAAGAACCAATAAGAAGGTTCGTTGAAGGAATAATTCCAGTAGACCATAAAGATATGGCATAAAAACTGGAATCAAGAATCACTAAGATCAAATATTTTCTGCATTATACTTGCAAAAATTATGATGATTTTAAAAGTAAAACTAAATTTTATTTTGCTTTAATTATTTCGTTATTGATAAAATCCTGGAAGGCAGGATCGAACCATTTCTCAGGTTTTATATCATTTACCCAGTATTCGCCTATTGTTCCACCCTCAAAAGCACTTTTCATCCATCGTAGCCATCCTGCCCATTCATTGTCGCTAAGCACTTTTCTTTGACGCATATGAAATGCATGGGCGCATGTGTACAGAATGTAATATGTAAATACCAACTCTTGTGACAAACTTGTTTGATTCTTGCTAAGTACCTTGACTAGATCTGGGCGTTTAACCAGCATCTCGGCCATTCCGTGTATCTTTTCATCTAAATCATTTAGAACTTTAGTTTCAATATCTACCATAACACTTTTGACTCCCTTTCTTGAGAAATAAAAGATCACAAACAGGGTTGCAATTATTCCAACTGCTTCTGCTAAGCTAATTATCTCAGACACAGATAGCTCAGCCATGCTAAACTTGACAAGCCAGTGATTGATTAAAAGGTTTCTTGATGAATACAAATTAGAAAGGAATTTCAAAATTTAACCAAGTTTTGGCGTGTCTAGTAATATAATTTAGATTTTGATCAATCCATTTGTAATCAAGTACTGGATTCCTTTTACAAATTCATCGTCTGATATTTGTCCTCCAGCCCACCATCCTGCGTTATTTTTAACCCATAAAGGAACCTTGTTTGAAGAACTAGCACCTGACTGACCATGTGGTATTTTCATTACTCCCTCTTGAATCAAATATTGAATTCCTTTAACAAAATCGTCATCTCCCAATTGTCCTTGAGACCACCATTTTGCATTGTTTTTAATCCATGACGGAATTTGAACGGCATTTTGTGGTGCTTCGTTGGTGTTTGCTATGCTAGATCCTGTGGCCTGATTGCTTGTTGTGTCATTTTGGGTATCATTTGAACTTGCTATTTCTGTGCCAGAAGTAAATGTTGTATAGTCATAATCGCCTGTGTATGGATTGATAAACTCTATCCAGTATTTTCCTTTTGCATTGTTATATTTGTCACTAAGGTATATGGTAGAATTTGATTTTGAAATAGCAAAATCGTCTGCAAGTTTGCTAGTTGAATCAACTATGAGAAGACCCCCAAAGGTACCGTTTGTAAATTTGCTGGTATCTACGGATATCTTGATTCGATCGTCCGCAGAGTAAGAGGGCTTGCTTGTACTCAAAATATTGATTCTCTGATAGCCACCATTTGATAGATGTTGGTTATCAAATCCACCGTCACCATAAATTGATTTAATTTCATTTGTGTCAAGTGGGGTAATGTCATAGTGTGGTACTCCCAGAATAGTAGCAGTATCTATCATGATAGAAGGCATGTCTTCCATTCCATGGACAATTTTTTGTCGTTCGTCATCTGATACGGTATAGTGACCTAGTCCAAGGGAGTGTCCTATCTCGTGCGTTATTGTTGATGAAAGTTGCGAGTCGGTTGCAACATGACCTGTATAGTATGAATCGTAAACATATGTGTAATATTCGGTATTGCCTTCCCACCATTCAACCATCCGGGCACTTATTTGGACATCTAAATAGTAAATTTCTATGCTAGTCTTACCGGTTTCAAAGTTTGGAATTGTAACACCTAATGCAACAAATTCTAAATCTTTGGTTTGGGGTTTTGGAAGAAAATGAATTGTAATGTCGCATTTTGTATAGTCAAAACCGTTCTGCTGTCCGACAGGAACCTTGATCAAATTAATGTCCCATACAGGATGTTTTCCTGAAGCTGCGTTTAGTTTTGTTTTCCAGTCCAAAACTGCATATTCAGTCTTGTCTAACAATTGGCTGCCAAGTTTGGTAAAATTTACGTTTGGTTGCGGTTCTAGTGCACAAATTGTTGGGCTCGCATGAACTCTAATTGGCATCTTAAGAAATTCATTAGCATATGCATAGTGGGATGGTATGGCAACAATGGAGATGAAAAAAAAACCAAGTAGGACGGCTCCAATTACCATTGGCGCCTTCTTTCCTAGTGAATTAGAAGGGTTATTTTGTTTTGTCACCAGTTCCATCACGCAATCTCTTTTGAGATTTCACTTATAAGAACTAGTTAGCTTAAAACGCAAGTTTTTACAAATAAAATACCATTACCTGAATTGTCTATCTCTATACAATTTACATAATTGTTTTGAAGTATGGTTTGTTTTGAGACTTATTTTGAGATTAGTTGTCTGTGGTGCTTGGAATAACGTAAAGTAGTGTCCTTCCTGAGCTGGCAATGTGACTGCTATCACCGCTATATGTTGAATAAATAGACGTGGTGCCAGAAAATTCTTGGTTTGATTTAAAGTTCACCGAGCAGCTACCAGCTGACAAGGTGCAGGAACTTTGGTTGAATGTACCAAGACCAGAATTTGAGGCAGTAACAGAGACCGTACCAGTGGGTGTTATCTTGGTTCCAACACCTGGATCGGAAACGGTAACGGTACAGGTAGCTGTACTGCCCGCGGTAATAGATGATGGGGTACATGCTACTGTGGTAGAAGAGCTTCGCATCGTTGATTTTGTAAATGATATTGCCCCAGAAACTAGAGTGAAATAAATCCCTCCACCACGTCCGCTGTGCCCTTTGATTCCTATGGTGGTGTCTGTTTTTCCATTCACTATTGTACCGTCATTTGCATCAAGACCAGTTATTGTTCCCGTAACATGATATAGAGTTCCAGCCGTAGTACTAAAGCCAGCAAGTACTGCCTGTCCACTGTAGGCAGCATTGTAGGTTGCAATAGCTTCACCTGGCAATAGGAAAGAAGATACTCCTGAAAATAAGAGCGGGGACTGACCAACATAGCCTCCAACACCAGCAGTAGTCTTTGCCCAACCGGTCTGTGAGTTGCTACTCAAGGTAAACGAGCAGGTCGCAAGACCAGTGCAGTGGGTAGCAGTTCCTGATATTGGACCTGATGCATATGCACTATTAGACAGTACGATGATTAAAACTGCAAATAGTGGAAGGAGAAGAATTTTTCTCATACCTAATCTGCGCTGACTAGAAATAGTATTTAAAAATTACTTCACATTTGTCAGTAATTATATTTTTTACATAAAATTCAGTTCTGTGTTCTAAATTTTGGTGCTAAATTGAACAGTTACAGAGCAGCCACATTTTGGGCATTGCCAAAGAGAAGAATACTTTTCAGATGAAGAAAGTAACATTACATCCTTGCACTTGTTGCATATTACGGCCATTGCATTTGTCACAATTTAAAATGCAACGGTAGGATAAATCATTATAGTTTTTAAAATTCAATTTTTGTTAAATGACGAATTATGTTATTGATCATGCTTAAACAGCTTCGGTCTTACGTGATAAATCTAGTCTATAACTATTGATATTATATTGTAATTATTTGATAAATTTAAAAAAGAGGTGGAAAGATCCTTACTTTCCTGACTCAGTACTGTCCTTTTGTTCTCCGTCACCGTCTCCGTTTGGTCCTTCACTTGCACTGGTATGGTCATCATTTGTTTCTCCATCCTTCTGGTTATCTGCACCATTAGCTGCAGTCTGTACCTCGTTTGGGCCGTCTTGAGGGTCAGCAGTTGTTGATGTGGTTACTTGAGCAAATACGTTATTTGTTATTCCAAATCCGAGTGCTATTACTGCAATTGCAATCAGCGGAATTACTAGGAGCATTTTTTGGTTTTTCATGTTGTTTCATTTCACCTCTTGATAATATGGTTATGGTTTTTTGTATATTATAATTGAGGGACACTAGGCTAAATGAGATCAAAAAATTTGCTTGATAATAGTACCATTATGACATTGACATTAGATGATTGCACCAAAAGCATGATTAACTTTTATGAGCGAAGCCACATGGTGGAGAAGAAGGAGAAAGTAGTTTGCTCAATGCAGAAGATGATGACGAAGAAATTTCAGAAAATAGCCAACGA
>CAZDTF010000017.1:10616-12417 GCA_964508325.1 uncultured Nitrosopumilaceae archaeon
CCAGGGGCTCATCTTAGAATGATCTGCCGAGAACTGGAATTAGCGATGGGTTCTACACAACATCATCTTGCAATATTGGAACGGTCCAGTAAAATAAAATCAAAAAGGTTCAATCTTCATAGACATTATTATGCAGCCGAAATACTAGATATTCAACATACATTACTTGCATTTTTGAGACAGGAAACAGCTAGAGACATCCTGATTTATCTGATAGAGCATCCAGATTCAACACAAAGTGACATTGCAAATTTCAAGAATTTCTCACTCCCAACTATAAGCTGGCATATGTCAAGACTTGTAGAATCAGGCATTGTTTTATCAAGAAAAGACGGTAAAATTATCAAATATGGAGTAGTTGATGTTAAAAGTGTGGCCACTCTAGTAAAGATATACCATCCAAACATATGGGATAAACTCACAGATAGTCTTGCGGAAATGTTCTTAGAACTTGCCTCTAGATCAGAAGAGAAGGATAAAGAACAATGATGTTGGAAAATATTCTGCTAATAATTCAAAATGCAAGCGAGGGTGGAGACGAGAAATATATTCTCCCAGAATCGCTAGATTTTGCAACTGGAATATTTGCAGCCTTTTTGTTAGCTCTATCGCTTGTAGCATACCAGCGTACAAAAGTGAAAAGACTACTTTTTGTTTCTGCGGCCTTTGGATTATTTTCCTTTAGGGCAATAATACCGCGGTTAGATCTAATTCTACCAGACTTGGATTTGTCTGCAAGCATACAAACTATTTTATCAATAACAGGATTTGTCATATTGGGACTATTCTTTTTGGCAATAGTAAAAAAACAAAAATCATAACAAGAAAAATCCTTTAATGTGGTATAATTATTTGAGTTGGTTTCTGAGATAGAAGAATCACACTTAGACAACCGTACCTCAAGTATAATATACAATAAGAATATTTTTGTATGTGAAATCAGATGCTTGATGAAATCGTCACACAAAAACCAAACAAATCAAAAAAATATCGTTCAGGAATAGGTATAATCGGTGACATTTTGGGCGTAGCGAGTGACTGTGGCGTACAAGGTGTTTTAATATCATCTATATCAAGAAGGGCAAACCTCTCACACTATGCAGTGCTTGAGAACTGTCAAAAGCTAATTGATGCAGGATTAGTAAAAACAGCAAAGCATTATAGAAATCGTGTTTTCACCATTACAGAAAAAGGCATCAGATTCTTTGAAGAATTTCAGAGATTCGAAATATTGATACAATCAGCGAATCTAAGATATTGAAATAGTTTTGATTCATATGGTTAATTTGAAAAGATTTACAGCTGCTGTTGCTATATTGCTACTTTACGGTTTGGTTTCAGGAAATTTGGTTTTTGCCCAACCGATATCAAATAACACTCAAGACAATTATGGCACAATACCAAAACAAACGGCTACAAACAATTACTCTAATGTTAATGCAAGCCCTTTTTGGAATCCACTAGCGCCAAATTTTCCACCAAATAAACCCAATTTTACTCTAACACCAGTTTATGACGACGCTGGTAGAGTAAAGTCACAAGAAATCATCCCAAGACCTGAACTCAAAGAGTTCTATCAGGAAGTAGGGCTATCTAAGAACAAGCCCCATGACACTGTATTTGTTTATCCAATTTTTACGCAATCTGCGTATGGTGAAAATGGGTTTTACAATTACTATAAGAAAAAATGTGACACAGTATGCCTGACAGTTAGTATCCCAAAAGAAATCAAAGGTGACTTCACTTCTAGTATTGGGGCTGCTCTAGTGCTGACATTGCTAAACTATCCTCATATCACTGA
>CAZDTF010000018.1:0-12331 GCA_964508325.1 uncultured Nitrosopumilaceae archaeon
CTCATCAGGTTTTCTATCTGCTAATTCTTTTATTGTTACGCATGTAGTGTGTGTGCGTAACACCAATCTTTTTGCTTCTTCTAGGTTCCAATCATATCTCCATCCTGTTTTATGAGCTTGCGATACATTCAATATTTGATTTTTGGTTGCAATGTTTTTTGCGTGTAAACCTTTAAGATAAAATGTGTCTTGCATTTCTCTTGCAGGATGATCTTGGGGAATAAATAAGGAGTCAAAATTCCAAAAGCTTGATTGAATTTGATTGCCAACAATTTCTGTGAATCCAAGTCCAATGAAGATTTCTCGTACTTCATCAATTACGTCTTGTAGAGGATGAGATCTTGCGGCAAAAACTGTAGGTGCAGGAGCTTCTACATCAATTGCTCTTACAAGATATTCCTTTGTATTATTAGATGCATTTTTCGTTGTTTCTATTCCTTTTTCAGTAAGATTTACTGTAACATATTTCGATGAGGTAAAGGTTATAAATTCAGGCCTTTTTTTTAGCGAGTCAAGTGTACTCGTATCTTCTATTTCGTCTATTGATGATACAGCTGGACTCTTGGATGCAATTAATTTGATGATCCTTTCTTCTGGAGTAGTATCATGATATCCTTTAAGTAAAATTCTATTTTCGTAAATTTCTATCCAACCATTTTTCTTTGCATTTGCAATAGCAGGACTAAATTCATTTTTTAGTTGATTCTTTGCCTCGCTAATTTCGCATGAAAAACCAGATAATGATTTAAGATAATTAACGAGTTGTCGTTCTGGTAATCCCTTCTCAAGCGCTTCATTTCCTCCTTTGCCTAGTGCAACAAATTTTTTCTCCGATTCATTAACTTGAACTAGGTCTTTGAATTTAAGCCACTCAATACCACGTCTGACTTGATCTATCGATAGTTTTGTGTTCTCGCAAAGTTCTTCCGGTGTTAAGTTTTGTTTTTCAAGTAATGATTTGAGAATCTTATGTTCTATTGGATGAAGAACTTGTGACATTATCACAAAGAGCCAAAAAGACTTTTTAAACCTTAACCTAACTGAATGATGAATGTCAGTTGACGAGTTCACAGTAACTCCATGGAGTGTGGAAGGAGATGTCGACTATGAAAAACTTGTCCAAAAATTTGGAACTGAAAAAATTTCACCAGAATTACTAAAAAGAATAGAAAAAATCACTGGCGAATTACACCCAATGTTAAAACTGGGATATTTTTTTAGCCACAGAGATTTCGATAAGATTTTAACTGAATATGAAAAGGGAAACAAGTTCTATCTTTACACGGGACGAGGTCCTTCAGGCCTAGTCCATATGGGGCATTTACTTCCCTGGATCTTTACAAAGTATCTTCAAGACAAATTTGATGTAAACTTGATTTTTCAAATTACTGATGATGAAAAATTTCTTTATAGTGATGAAAAATCATCCGATGACGTATCAAAATACACAAAAGAAAATATCTTGGATATCATTGCTGTAGGTTTTGACCCTAAGAAAACAAAAATTCTTATCGATACAAAAGACATCAAAAGGATTTATCCAATTTCGCTTGAAATTGCAAAAAGAATAACATATTCCACCGTAAAATCAGTATTTGGTTTTCAAAATTCTACAAATATTGGTATGATTGGATTTCCTCCAGTCCAGGCAGCACCCTGTTTTCTTCCATCAGTTATTGAAGGAAAACCTACTCCCGTGCTTATACCCGCTGCTATTGATCAAGATCCATATTGGCGTATTACCAGAGACATTGCAGAAAAAATTGGATATCCGAAACCAGCTCAGATCCATTCCAAGTTTCTCCCTGGTCTTGGTATGAAGGGAAAAATGTCATCATCAATTCCAGAAACTGCTATCTTTACTACAGATGAAGATGAAATAATTGATAAGAAAATTTCAAATTCGTTTACGGGTGGGCAACCAACTGTGGAATTACAAAGAAAATTAGGAGCTAATTTTAACATCTGTCCTGTTTTTTGGTATTTACGCTACTTTTTCGAATCTGAGAAAGAATCTGATGAAAGAGCTAGGAAGTGTAAAGGGGGGGAGCTTTTGTGTGGAGAGTGTAAGTGTGATCTCAAAGATGAAACAAAACCTTTCATTACAGAGTTTAAGAAAAAAAGAGAAAAAGCAAAAGACCAAGTAGAACAATTTTTGTTTGAATAACACATGAAAAAGAAAATTATCTGCGAGGACAAGTATGAAGCTCAGAAACTTTCTAGTCTTATTTATGTAAAAGACAGCAAAGAGACATTCATTGTAGGTATTCTGGAGATTATTGATAATGAAATTGTTGTTGCCCTGAGGGATAAATCTGCACATAGTATACTTTTAAAAGATAAATCTGAGGCCGAATCTTTTGCTGATTTTATTCAGTCAGTTATTGAAAAAACAAATAGGATCACAAATTCTGAAGTATTTGAAAATATAGTAGAGATAACAAAAAATTGAATTAAACTAGAGCCTTATCCATTTCTGATGTCAGGATTTCCTGTACCTTCAGAAAATACAGTCTTGTAGAATAGGACATTTCATCAATGTGATTTTCTATTGCCATCATAAGATACCTCACAGCACGTTTTGAAATATCCAAATTAAACTTCATGTAGAGGATAGGATCTTGTTTTACAACGATCTTATCTACAAGCCATGGTGGTGCCATATCTTTTGCTTCTTCTATTACTTTTTTGTACCAGAACGCAATATTTTCAGGATTTAGACCTTCTTTTAGATTCGTTATATCATTTGACATCTTTCGTAACATCTGATCTGTAATTTCTTTCAACATAGGATTTTAGAGATTTCCTGTTTTAGGCCAATTACTCAAAGATCGAAAAGTTGTTTGTCAATTCAGAGTAAGTTACCTTCAGCGTCAATTTCAGAGTTCTTTATGCGTGTAGTTGAGACGCGCTTACCATCGGTTGCAAGTACCATAGGAACACTTACAATATCTACTGGATGAAGTCGTTTTTCATTTCTTAATTTATTTAATATCTTACCTTGTTCTATGGTTTCTTCACTTACAACCAATGCTTCTACTCCTTTTTCTAACACTGCGGGCCCAAAATCACTATCAAGTTTATTTATTTCGTATTGAGAATTTGGAAAATTCTTCTTTATTGCTGATTCTAATGATTGGTATCTTTGATAATAATTGTGTAAAAGATTCTTTCCTTTTTTTGTAGCAAGTTCATCACTAGTAAGACCAATTATAACCCTAGATGAAATTGAGAAGCCTTTTTGTAATAAGGCAAGGTGACCTTTGTGTAAAACATCAAACGTACCACCAAGCGCAATTAGATGGAATTTTGTCATGAATACATTTTGTTTTGGGCTAAATTAACTATGTTGAGATTTTACAAGTACAACATTGATTATAGGTCCTGGTGAGGCAAGAGGGTTGTTATCAGAATCCCACACAAAGGTCTCTATAAAATATGGTCCGTCGGTAATAGGATTCCAAGTTACTGTTGCATTATCACTTTCACCAAGAAATACACCTTGTGAAGTTCCAATAAATTCAACTTGGCCATCGAAATTTTTTACTTGTATATAATATACATATGCCTGTGTGGTTTGGCTCCCAAGATATCTCAATTCACTTGTGATTTTGACCGGAGCCCCAACAGGTATTGTGGAATACTTGTTACCTTGCAGATCTGTAACTAAGGTACCACTAATTACAACTGGTAATGTTGCAGTGACATCTATTACATCAGTGATAGTTGATTGGTAGTTATCAGATTCTGCAACAAGTTTGTACGATTTTGCATGTGAATTTGGAGTAGATGTTATACTGAAGCTATCTGTTGCTAGGGGACCAATATCAATTGGTTCTGCATTAGATATAGCGACAACTCTTTGAAATGCGTCATATGAAATCAGATAAATTCTAGTTCCAGATGATGTTATTGTCCCATGATTTTTGATAGTACCAGAAAGTGAAAGTTGTGATGCAATTTGTAAATGTCCTGGCATAATACTGAGAACCTGTTCTCTAGATGAAGAAGAGGTAAAACTTGCAATTTTTGGTGGTGAAACTTTGATTATAGCAGGATCTGATTTAGTTGACGAAATAGAAAACGGAGCCTTTCCATTTCCTGGTACAACTTTAAGCAAAGTAGAGCCAGTCTTGTATTCTAATGTATTATCATTTTGATCTAAAAATGAAATGCCTATCGTGACATCTTTGATTGGAAAACTATTATGGTTTATAACCTCACCAAGTACTACTGTTGTCCCGTCATCAGCTCTATAGCTATATGCAGGTAATGCTTCTACCGTTAAACTAGTGTTTGAGGGGTAATATTGCGCCCATGCTGAATTTGATGAAAATAATGAAAATGCTAACAAGAGGACGAGTATAGAGACAATCTTCATACAATATCCATCTTACCGTGATTAATCATATAATGTATAACATATTCTAAACAATGAGGATTAGAAGGTTTTACTAAACTTGCGTTAATTCATATGCATAAAAAGAAAATGAAGATTTTCACACCTATTTTTTGCTTTTACGAGCGGTAATTACACACCAGTAAATGAATCCAGGAATCAATCCTACCATCAAAGGAATGTATACGCCCGCTTGAGACCAATCTTGCATTTTTAAATTACCTAATCAACAAAAAACAGATATGGTATTTAAATCCATCTTTCATCGGAACTGTGAAATCTGTGTCGGGCACTTCTTCGTGGAAAAAACCGTCTGATTTAGCAGTTTTTAGTTTTAAAGGAATAACACATAGAGTGGTCATTAAGCCATAGGATTGAACCCTTGATCTGAATACCTCTACTGTTTTGAAGTATGGGTTGTTACCTCTTCTGCAAAAAGACTACGTTTGCAAGTAGAATGTATTAAAAAATTAGTCAACTCTAAAATCCAAGAATGTTTGAAATATTTTTTCCGTAAGCAGTTTAAATTCAAATCAACCTAAAAATAAAAAAATTACCTTTTTACTTTAACATAGATCAGAATAAACCCAACTACTATCAGAGCAATACCACTTACAAGATATATAGGCGGGTCTGATTCGATGGGCAGTATAAAAATTCCTACTACTATCATACCAAGATAAAACAACATTTTAGCGTCAAATTCAAGTGGCATTTAGAAGATTAGCTATACGTATGCTATAAATGGATTCAAGATTTAATGCAAATCTGATTTTTACCTCTTACATTTATTAATTAAAGAGATGGACTGGTGGGTTTCTCCCCCAGACGAGGGTAATACATCTAGCTTCCGCGCCGTAAAATAATTAGGTGATTTGGGTGAAACCAAAATTCCTTTCCCAATTTTTTATTTTGAAACTGCAAACGAGTTTATTGATAAAGCGTAAATATTGCGATGATGTATAATGGACATGGTTAACCTAGGTATAGCGCAGTTAACTGGACTCGTTATGTTGATAGGTTTAGTGGCCATAGCAAGTACCAACTTGGCATTTGCAGACAAGCAACCATGTGGAGTGCAACGAGACGTGCATAGTATCGGATGCATGCCATTAGAGCAAGCCCATTTGGTTGTAGTTGGTTTGGTGATAGGAATAATTGCACTTGCCATTGGATTGGGAATAGCAGAAAAAAACCTACACTCTTTTCCAAAGCTTACCTAACTAAATCTGAAACTGAATGGAGTCATGTCTAGCGTAAACCATGTTAGTAAAATAAATTCCTTAAAGATTTTTAGCTAAAAACAGCATGTCTGACTTAAAATCTAACCGTCCGGAATTTCCGGTTCAACTAATTTTATCAGTTTTTCTAACGACTCTTGCCAACCCAAATAGCACATTTCTGTGGGAATAGCTGATGGAATATTTTCCTGAGTGACTTTGAGTTCGGTGCCGCAGGAAATTTTTTTGAGCCAGATTGAAGTAGTCATCTCTTCAGGCAAATCTGGGTTGTCAAATTTATCGTTGTATTTTAAGAATTCATTCGTTTTAATTTCCAAAAATTTTCCGCTAAAAATATGTTCTTTACCGTTAGAAAAATTGGTAAAAGACATTTTATAACTGCCACCTACACGAGGATCCATTTGATGAACTACACACAAGTATCCATATGGTGGAAGCCAGAAGGACAAAGCTTTGGGTTCAGTAAAGGCACGAAATACTTTTTCTGGAATTGCTTTAATCACCCTGTGTAATGTTACGCTGTTATTTGACATGCAAAAATAGTATTCATCCTGAGTTAATAAAATCGCCTATGTCGGGCCTGATGGTTCTCTTCTTGACTGTCAGAACGGAAACCAGAGATTTTTGTGAAAATAATTCAACAAAAAATGTGCAGTAAGCTCTCGGAGCAGCTACAAAACTCCTTTCCCAATTTTTTATTTTCAGATCAAAAATAGAAAATTTTTGTTATTGTGACCGTGTTGACCTAAAATCAAAATCCCATCGATGATTTGAAATAGAAAGACGATACTACCTGCCTGGATCTCTCTGTATTTCGGCTCGAGCTGTCAAAACTTTATAGCAAAACTTTCACAATATCAACTACCCATGAGCCATGAGAATACTTCAAGAGAAGAACTTTTTATGGAATTAGCAAGCAACACTAGGCGAGACATATTACAGAAGTTGTATGAATCAGATTTGAAGCTATCCAAAATTGCTAGCGATTTAGATCTTTCTCTCCAAGAAGCACACCGCAATATCTCAAGACTTTCAAAACTAGGACTCGTAGAAAAATCAACAGATAATTCATTTGCTATTTCTTCTTTTGGAAGGATCATGTTTGATCAATTGGCACCGTTTGATTTTTTATTGGGGAATGAAAATTATTTTAAAAAACACTCTACAGGAGATCTACCAGGAAAATTTATCCAAAGGTTAGGTGAGTTGAGAAACTCTACCCTAGTTTGTGGCGTGGGTCCTGTATTTGAACGTTGGAAAAAGTTGGCAAAAGAAGCCAAGTCATACATAAATGTCGTTACCAATCAATATCCCCTTGATGTTGCATCAATCATGGTATCCAGAGTTAAAGATGGTGTGAAATTTTGTAACATTTTTGCCAAAAACATGGAAGTACCAAAGGCAAGGGATGAGATTCTAAAGAAATCAGGTTGGACTAAAATGATCTCAGATGGTATTGTGAAGCGAAGAATGCTTGAGACAGTTAAAGTATGTACCACTGTCACGGATTCGGAAGCATGCGTATTCTTTCCAGACCTGACAGGTCAGACAGACTTGATATCCAGTTTCTTTAGCAAAGATGAGCAATTTTTAGAATGGTGTAACGATTATTTCAATTATCAATGGCAAAGAGCCGACTCGTTTGATGACACAAAACTTCTAAAATCCTGATTCAATTTCTCTAACAGAATGGTTTGTAATTTCGTTGTGTAAAGACTTGACTGATTCTTTAAAAAATGTAAGGTTACACCTGTAGCATATCCAAAAAGTGGGGTTAGTTGGCCGATTTAACGGCTCAACAGTTACTTGTGAAGCCATCTAGTGACCTCTTTCAGGCACAACTGGGGATGGAGCATGTGAGGTTTCACCTGGAGCACACCTATGATCCCCACAAACCAGATTAGGGTCAGTTAATGCAGTTGCTGGTGTATGAGAATAGTCTCCAGTTTCTTGCAGTGCAAAGGCTGGGATAGAAATACTTAGACCTGATGAGACCACAAATATTGCTATTGCAAGAGTTAGTTTCTTGAGGTCTATCATCTAACCGTACGTCCTCCCACAGATTTCACATTGCCAATGCGAGGTTATGACAGTCCACTTGTGCTCATGAGATTCCGTAGCCTCGTTTTTTCTTGGAATTTGATTTGTTACTTCCATAGGGGTTATAGCCAACAGGGAGATGATATTATCAGCTAAACATTCGAGTGTATAGTATCCATCAATTGATATTATCAGCATCTGACGTTAGCTGGTGATATATGGATTGAAAGTGTGTCAGTATTCATGAAACCGATAAACCAAAAGGTCGCAATAATAACAGGCGGCAGTTCTGGAATTGGCAGAGCAACTGCTCTTGCCCTAGCAAAAGAAGGAGTCCGAGTTGTAATCGCAGCACGCAGAGCTAAAGAGAGTGAAGAAACTCTGCAATTAATAAAGGAGGCTAGAGGAGATGGCATCTTTGTTAAAACTGATATCACTCGCGAAAATGAGGTTAAACAGCTAGTCGAACTTACTGTGGGAGAATATGGTAGACTAGATTATGCGTTCAATAATGCAGGTATTGTGGAAGATTACACATCATTTGTAGATCAGACATCTAATGTCTTTGATAATATAATGAACATCAACGTCAAAGGTGTTTGGCTGTCTATGAAATACGAAATTCCACAAATGCTCAAAAATGGAGGAGGAGCAATAGTAAACACTTCATCAGCAGTTGGAGTAATTGGTGTGCCGCAAATGCCAGTTTATGTTGCAAGCAAACATGCAGTGCTTGGACTGACTAAATCAGCTGCCATTGAATATGCCAAATCTGGGATAAGAATAAACGCTGTTTCTCCAGGTGCAATTGAAACTGAAATGTATGAACAACTAGTTGGAAATAACAAACAGCAACAAGAAATCCTTAATGCAAAGCATCCTATAGGACGCGTTGGAAAAGCTGAAGAGATTGCAAATGCAGTTGTTTGGCTACTGTCAGACAAGGCATCCTTTGTTGTGGGTCACACGTTGTTAATTGATGGAGGAATGGTTAGTCGATGATGGTAACAGTAGTTCCTAGGATCAAAACTGCAAAACCGCGGATCATACTTGGATTGATCATGAGTACAACGATGGCAACTGTCTTGTCGTTTGTTCTAACAATTACATATGTTGGACTTGCCCCAGATTTCCTTTCAATCTGGCTGCATCGACTTGAAATAAGTCTCCTTGTTGGTCCACCAATAGCTCTTCTGCTCTTACCAGTGATTATGAAATTAGTAGGGAAAATTCTAAAATCTTAGGTGAATTACATGAAATTGCAAAAAACTCTACGCATTTTGTTGACCCTTGCAGCAATAACATCTGCCATATTGCTATGGGAGGGAATATCTGGCAACTTGGAAATTGCAAAGCAACAACAATTACTATTTAACCAAATCACAATACCTTCTGCAGAAGGTCAAGAATTTTCGGAAGACAATTATTTTCAAATTGATAATGTAACTTTTTCACATAATATGGCATCTGTTAATGGCATACAGATGCACTATGTAATAGGCGGTCATGGCAAACCAATAGTCTTGTTACATGGTTGGCCAGAGACATGGTATGAATGGCGTCACGTCATGCCAGCTTTGGCTGAAAAGTATACTGTAATAGTTCCTGATCTTAGAGGTCTTGGAGATTCTTCAAAACCAACGACGGGTTATGACGGAAATACTACTTCAGAAGATATTTACCAGTTGTTGTCTCAACTAGGGTTCAATAAAATTTTCTTGGTAGGACACGACATAGGATCTCAAACAGCTTATTCATTTGCAGCGACTCATCCAAGAAATGTAACCAAGTTGGTCATCATGGAAGATCCTTTTCCAGGTGTTTTGCCACTAATGCCTGGCCAATCTCCCGTTTGGTGGTTTTCTTTTCATCAATTACATGACTTACCAGAAACCCTAGTACAAGGTAAGGAGAGAGAATACCTCTCTTGGTTTTATACAGGTCTAGCATACAACCCAGACGCCATTACTCAGACTGATATAGATGAATTTGTCAGCAAATACTCTGCTCCCGGCGGTATGCGAGCAGGATTTGAATATTATAGAGCATTTCCAATGGATGCCGAAGAAGACAAACAATTACTAGCATCTCATGGTAAGTTAACAATGCCCGTACTAGTATTAGGCGGAGATTATTATCCTGTTTTGGGTGGTGCAAGGCACTATATTGTGACTTTGGCTCCTATGCAATACTTAGCTGCAAATGTAACAGGCGTTATAGTTCCATATTCAGGACATTGGATTCCAGAAGAGCAGCCTAGTTTTCTAGTAGACCAATTATTCAAGTTCTTCGGGAACAGTACCTATGACAGTAAATAAATACAAGAATAATTCTGTAATGTAAGTTGTTCAAAAATGAGTTCAGATAACAAAAAAACAAAAACGCTTATCGTAAAATATATTCCACGTGGAGAGCGTTCAAATACAAAAAAGGTTCTTGAACGACTTAAATCAAAGATTAATGATTCAACAGTAAGAGAAATAGATCTTGCAACTGAAACTCCTGACATGTTTCTAAACGATAACTTGATGGCTTACATTCAACGTGATTATTTGGGACAAGATCTTACTTCGGAGCAGAAAAAACTATTGACTAAGATGGATGCCTTGATTGAACAGGTAAAATCAGTAGACATTGTGATCTTGGCGTATCCTATGTTCAATTTTTCATTGCCAGCAGTGGTAAAAGCATGGTTTGATTCTATAATGCTAAAGGGACATACATGGTCTACAAAAGATGGAGGCTATGTTGGATTGATGCAAGGAAAAAAAGCCTTGACTATTGTCTCATCTGGTGCTTCTTACTCTACAGGACCATTGAAACCATGGGAGCATTCATTGTCATTGGCAACTGCTGAATTTCAGTTCATGGGATTTAGTGAAGTAAAAGGGGTACTTGCAGAGGGAATGAATAGAGACGAGGAAACTAAATCAAATGGTTTGACAAGAGCTTTTGAAGAAATAGACAAGATAAGCAAAGAATGGTTTGGCAAGTAAATCAGATCTGGAGAAATTCCAAGAGGGTGTTGAATTAAAATCAAAACATGTAAGGCTCAGGCTTTCATAGGTCCGAACTCAGTTAATTTGATACATCACCTATTATTTTCTCATTATATTTTTTTGCATAATGTCGAACAATGTATATTGAAATAGAAATTTCTATTGGAATTATTACTAAAAGGTAGTAAGGCCATGGAAAGATCATTTGTAAAGCAATTTCAGCAATGCCTATCAGAATATTGATGCCAAGCAAAACCCAAAATTTCTGTATCCTCCAACCAACATAGATAGACAAGAATGGGATAAAAGAGTAGATTATCATTCTTTTGATATTCACAATTTGTTTAGGTGGATCCCAAACCATGATTGTATTAACATTTTCATATTATTAACAATGTTCTTGAATAAGACATGGTCCAAAAATGTTTCAAGATCACTTATCATAGTTTATCTGAAAGTAGCATGTGTTTCTTTATAACATGAAAAATTTACTATCGATTTTTGTTGCTTTTTCCGTATGCACGATTTTATTCATAAATTCCTCTTATGAGGAAGGTTATTCCATGCCGACTTGGGTTAAAAACACCGCCAAGTGGTGGTCACAGGGCCAAGTTGGAGATTCTGACTTTACCCAGGGTATACAGTATTTGATTCAACAAGGGATATTGAAAATTCCAGATACAAATCCTTCCACAAATCCCACACAAGGCATTCCAAGCTGGATTAAAAACAACGCGAAATGGTGGTCTGAAGGAACAATTGATGATTCAGAATTTATCAAGGGAATTCAATATCTCCTACAATCAGGATTAATCAATGCTAACCCTTCAAAACCAGAAGCTACACATACCAATCAACAAACATCAACTCAAACTACTTGCAAGGCAGTCAATCAGATCCTTCCAGATCCAATATGCACACCTGGAGCAGCAGATCCACGAGTAACACAAGACAATATCGAATCTACCATTTGTGTTTCAGGATATACCAAAACTGTAAGACCCCCAACATCTGTTACTGGACCAATAAAGATTGAACGAATGAAGGTTTATGGTTATACAGACTCGTTAAGCAATTACGAACTTGATCATTTAATCCCCCTAGAACTAGGTGGTGCACCAGCTGATATCAAAAACCTTTGGCCAGAGCCCTACTATACTAGTATTACTGCATATAACAAGGACAGTTTAGAAAATTATCTACATGCACAGGTTTGTGCTGGTACAATTGATCTTAAAACTGCACAAATTGAAATTGCAACAAACTGGCTAAAGTATTGGTCACAAACCCATCCGCAATCTACGCAAGTCCCAGATGATGAAGATTCAACCATATCAAATGCTGTAAATATGTCAAACCAAAATTCTCAGAGTCAACAAATTACACAACCAAGCACCTCTGGTAAAACACTTCACCTTGATCTAAAAGGACAGAGTCCAATTACAAGAGGTAATGTTCAATACATGACAGTGTCTGTAACAGATGGAGCAAATCCAGTGAGTGATGCTTCAGTATCAGTTGAGGTGGATTATGCGTCAGGATCTACAACTAAGAACTTTGATGGAACTTCTGATTCTAGTGGACAATATAGTTTTTAATGGAGAATAGGTTGTACTTCTACCCAGGGCAGGTTTGAGTTTATTGTGTATACA